>NZ_JRKC01000080.1:0-67645 GCF_000800925.1 Microbacterium sp. ZOR0019
GAGGGGCGCGGCCGTGGCGCCCCGTGAAGGGGCCGAAGCGCCCCGCGGGTGGCGGGGCCGGTGAGCCGGGGCAGGCGCTGGTGCCGACGAGGCATCCTGCGGGCGGAGCCCGGCGAGCGGATCGATTCCCGCGGCTGCGCGGGCGAGCACCTCGTCGAGGTCGAGCTGGGCCAGATCCGGGTCATCGAGTTCGTCCCAGGTGCGCGGAGCCGCGACCCACGGCTGTGCCCGCCCCCGGAGCGAGTACGGCGAGATGGTCGTCTTCTTGCCGTTGTTCTGGCTCCAGTCCAGGAACACCTTCCCGCCTCGCTCGGCCTTCGACATGACGCTCGTGGCCAGATCGGGATGGTCGTTCTCGATCAGGCGGGCGAGTTCCTTCACGACCGCCGAGATCTCGTCGCTCGTCTGCTCCCCGGGGAGGGCCGCATACAGGTGCAGACCCTTGCTCCCGCTCGTGACCGGGAGTGGATCGAGCCCCATGTCCGTCAGGATGACGCGTGCGAAGCGCGCGACTTCGGCGCACTGTGCGAGTCCGACACCGGGGCCCGGGTCCAGGTCGAGAACGAGGCGATCGGGACGACCCGGGGTCCCGTCCGGAGCGAAGCGCCATTGCGGCACATGCAGTTCGATCGCGGCGACCTGAGCGAGCCACACCAGCGTCGGCACGTCCTCGACGAGGGGGTACTCCTTCGGGCCGTCCGAATGCTGGATCGCCTGCCGCGGGATCCAGGCCGGTGCCCCCGGTTCGAGCTGCTTCGTGAAGAACGCATCGGCGGGAGCGTCCCTCGTCCCGACGCCTTCGACCCAGCGCTTGCGCGTGACCGGGCGTCCGTCGAGGAGGGGCAGGATGAGCGGGGAGATCGCGCTGTAGTAGGCGATGACCTCGCCCTTGGTCGTGCCGGTGTCCGGGTAGACGACCTTGTCGAGATTCGTCACGCGCAGACGGCGACCGTCCACCTGCACGATCTGCCCTGGTCCGACCATGCAGCCAGCGTAGTCAAGGGACTGGTCGCGACGGCTTCGACTGGTGTTCACTGGTGTCATGAGGACGATCTGGAAGGGCGCGCTGACATTCGGGCTCGTGAACGTGCCGGTGAAGGTGTACTCCGCCACGGAGGATCACGATGTGCCGCTGCATCAGGTGCATGAGAAGGACGGCGGCCGCATCCGGTACCAGCGCACGTGCGAGGTGTGCGGCGAGACGGTGGCCTATGCCGACATCGATCGCGCGTACGTCGATGACGGGCAGACGGTGGTGCTCACCAAGGACGACTTGGCCGCGCTGCCGGCCGAGAAGAGCCGGGAGATCGACGTCGTCGAGTTCGTGCCGTCCGACCAGGTCGATCTGCTCACCCTCGACAAGCCGTACTACCTCGAGCCGGACTCGAAGTCCCCGAAGGCGTACGTGCTGCTGCGCAAGACCCTGGAGCAGACGGATCGCACCGCGATCGTGCGCTTCACCCTGCGGCAGAAGACCAGGCTGGCCGCGCTGCGGGTCCGGGGGAAGGTGCTCGTGCTGCAGACTCTGCTGTGGGCCGACGAGGTGCGCGAAGCGGAGTTCCCTGCACTGGATGAGGACGTGCGGATCTCGAAGAAGGAGCTCGAGCTCTCCGCCTCACTCGTCGACAGCTATTCGGCCGACTTCGATCCCGAGGACTTCGTCGACGAGTACCAGAAGGAGCTCCGCACCCTCATCGACGCGAAGATCGAGGCGGGGGACACGTTCGACGTCGCCGAGACGTTCGGAGAGGCCGAGAAGGCTGCGGAGGGTGGCGAAGTCATCGACCTCATGGAGGCACTCCGCGCCAGCGTCGCGCGCACCAAAGAGGAGCGCGCGAAGAACGCAGGCTGACGTCGTCCGCCGAGAGCTCGGCGTACGAGGTCAGGATCAGTGCTTGCCGTCGCCGTCCAGGTCGGGGGCGCGGTCGAACACGTCGGCATCCAGGACGAGCTCCTGTGCCTCCTCGGCATCGGTCACGACGTCTTCGCCTGCCGCCGCGGCCTTCTTCGCCTTGTGGCGCTCCGAGAAGTAGTGCCACAGGGTGACGAGGGCGGTGCCGCCGACGGCGATCAGCAGGATCACGTCGATGTATTGAACCACGAGTGTGCGCACCCACGGGATGTAGGCGATGAGGTACCCGACCATCGTGAGGCCGAAGCCCCAGATCATGGCGCCGATGAAGTTGTAGAGCGAGTAGCGGCGCCACGGCATGTGTCCCACACCGGCTGCGACGGGGGCGAAGGTGCGAACGATGGGGACGAAACGGGCGAGGATGACCGTGAGACCGCCGAAGCGCTCGAAGAACGCATTCGTGCGCTCGACGTTCTTCTTGCTGAAGAGGCCCGACTCCTTGCGCTCGAACACCGCCGGTCCGCCCTTGTGACCGATCAGATAGCCGACCTCGCCGCCGATGAAGGCCGACAGCGCGATCAGGAGCGAGACGACCCAGATGTTCACGCCGAACACATTGCTGGTGTGCGTCAAGAGCCCGGCGATGATGAGCAGGGTGTCGCCGGGGAGGAGGAATCCGACCAGGAGACCGGTCTCGGCGAAGACGATGAAGCACACCACCAGAAGCGCCCAGGGGCCCGCCGCGCCGATGATCGTCTGGGGGTCGAGCCAGGGGATGAGGGCGGTGGGAGCGTGCAGCATGGATTCGAGCACTGGCGGGATTCCCGTCGGTCGTGAGTGGTCGGCGTCAGAGCGGAGCGACGTCAGGGTGGTCTCGCGACGGCGCCATCGTCTCTCGTGCGGAAGGTGGGACTTGAACCCACACGCCCTGGGGCACAGGAACCTAAATCCTGCGTGTCTGCCAATTCCACCACTCCCGCGCGGTGGAATCAGTCTACTGACCGGCGAAACCCCTGTCTGAGCATCAGCCCGCAGTTCATCGCCCCCCGGAGCGCCTGGGAGCGGCGTGCCTGTGGATAACTCCGACGCGGGGGAACCGATCGTTGCGAGGATGCCGGGGTGAGTCATCCGTCTGCCCTGGTCACCGAGCAGGTTCGGCGTCGCCTGCGCACGGAAGGGGTGGATCCCACGATCGATCCCGACGCCGCGCGGCGCATCGCGCACGCGGAGGTCCGTCGTCACGATGACGCTGCTCTCGCACGCGGCGGCGGCCTCATCGAAGACGAAGCGGCCTGTGTCCGTGACGTGCTGGCGTCGCTCAGCGGGTTCGGAGCGCTGCAGCCTCTGCTGGACGATCCCGAGATCGAGGAGATCTGGCTCAACGGCACCGGACACGTGCATGTCGCCCGTGAAGGCGTGGCGGAGCGGACCGGACTGCGCCTCAGCGACACGACGGTGCGCGACCTCGTCGAGCGGATGCTGCAGGCCACCGGTCGGCGGGTCGACATCAGTCAGCCCTTCGTCGACGCCTCGCTGCCGGACGGCTCTCGTCTGCACGTCGCGATCGCCGACGTCGTGCGCGGGTCATGGGCGGTCAACATCCGGAAGTTCCTCCCGAAGTATCGGTCACTCGAGGCTTTGACGGCCCAGGGGATGATGCCCGCGGCGGTGGCTGAGCGGCTGCGGGTGGCGATGAACGACGGTCGCACGGTGATCGTCTCCGGCGCGACCCACGCAGGGAAGACGACGATGCTCGGCGCGCTGCTGGCCTCGTGCGCCGAATCGCAGCGCATCGTCACCGTCGAGGAGACCTTCGAGCTCGCGATCGAGGGTCCTGATCTGGTCGCATTGCAGGGGCGCCAGTCCAGTCTGGAAGGCACAGGGGAGATCACCCTGCGTCGATTGGTGAAGGAAGCGCTCCGGATGCGGCCGGACCGCCTGGTCCTCGGTGAGGTGCGTGATGCCGAAGCGCTCGACCTCGTGCTCGCGCTCAACACCGGAGTGCTCAACAGCACAAATGACACATTAAGTGTCTAACGCGAAGGTCGACTTGCGCAGGTCGACTTTTGCGGTCGGAACAGGCATTTTTCTGTGCAAGAATCGCTCTTGCGCCGACAACAGGCGTAGAGGCGATGGGAGAAGGAAATGACGATTGTCGCGAGGATTCAGGCAGAGGCGACCTGGGCGCCGGTTATGGCTCCGATTGTGGCCGCCGTCGAGCGGTACGGCTGGCTAAGGGTCGAGACGGCTACGCACGCGTGGGCTGGACAGATTCGCCGCGGTGAGGTCGGTTGCCCTGACCTCGTGTCGGCTTGGCGTCGGTCGCTGGCAGACACCGTGCTCGATGCCATCGCCCTACGGGGGATCGAGGGGCTCGAAGAACTAGCCACGCGAGTTGTCTGTGGCGTCGAAGATGCCGCGCCGGGCGCTGGGCCGCTTGACCTAAGGGTCGCTCGGTGGTCGCGCCTGGTGTACGCGCTCGACCGGCAGAGCGGCGCTCGGTCCTCGTTTCCTCTGCCGGTACTTGCGGCTAGTGACCTCGACGCTATCGTCGCCCTTGTTGAGGAGCGAGAGGAAGCCCGGCGACTCCATGCCGAGGAGCGCGGCGTCCGAGTGGCATAGATCGCTGATTGCCTCATTGACCCAAATCCGTACGTATCGGTGGTCTCCCGCTACTATCGGGCCGTGAGCACACAACTTGACCCGGTCGACCTCGTCCGAAGCATTTCCTTCGGAAGTCGAGTGGCGGAAGATGAAGCCAAAGAACTTCGCGACTACTTCGTCCAAACTGAGACTTGGCGCCAGGTGCGCGAGGGGGAGGTCGATGTAGTTCTTGCGCCGAAGGGGAGCGGCAAGAGCGCGATCTATTCGATGTTGCTGGGCGAGCAGGATGCGCTATTCGATGAGAAGGTCTTGCTCGCACCGGGGGAGAACTTGTCAGGTACTCCGGCTTTCGCGGCGTTGACAGCCGAAGCGAGTCTCCCGGAGTCCCAACTGATCGGGATATGGAAGCTGTACTTCCTCGTTCTCATCTCCGAGGAGATAGAACAGTATGACCTCAAATCTGAGAGCTCGAAAAAGCTCTTCGAACACTTGAGAGACGCGGGAATCTTGCCCGAGCATCGTCCCAAGGCGACGCTACTGACGATGGTTCGCGAGTATGTCGCTCGTCTGTTGAATCCGAAGAGCGCCGAAACCTCGATGAGTATCGACGGCGTGACGGGTGCCGTCACAGGCTTCTCAGGGAAGATCGAGTTCTCGGAGCCATCCTTCGCCGCCACAAAAGACGGGCACGTGTCGGTGGATGCGTTGTACGCTCTAGCGGAGAAAGCGCTCCAGGACGCGGGCTACTCGCTTTGGATTGTGCTAGATCGGCTCGACGCGGCCTTCGCGGCTTTCCCTGAGCTTGAGCGCAATGCGCTTCGGGCATTGTTCCGCGCCTACGGCGACCTCGCCTCGTACGAACGTGTGAAGCTGAAGATTTTTCTTCGGAGCGACATCTGGGAAAACGTCACGGATGAGGGCTTCCGCGAGGCGAGCCACATCGTGCGAGAGACCGCGATCGTGTGGGATTCAGACTCTCTTCGACAACTGGTGGTCCGCAGACTGACGCGAAGTGACGCGTTGCTTGCGCACTTCGGTCGGACCGCCGAATCGGTATTGGCCTCGACGGAGTCGCAGAACGCCTTTTTCTACGAGGTCTTCGCACAACAGGTCGATGCCGGGTCTGGCAAGACAGAGACTTGGAAGTGGGCGCTGTCGCGGACCGAAGACGGAACGGGAACCAGTGCTCCCCGAGAGCTGATTCACCTCTTCTCGGAGGTGCGGAATGCTCAGCTTGCGCGACACGAGACGGCGCAGACCGCTCCGGAACCTCCGGCACTCTTCCATCCGAAGACATTCGATGTGGCCCTTCCGGTGGTTTCCAAAGCGCGGCTGGCGAAGACGATCTACGCGGAGTTCAGCGACGTCAAGCCATTCGTCGAAAAACTGGCTCGGCAGAAGACCGAGCACAATTTGGCGAGCCTCGGTCTCCTATGGGGAACGGACGCAAGCCAAACCGCGGACATGGTGCGACGGCTCGTCTCAATCGGTTTCCTCTCAGAGCGCGGAAAGACTCAGAACTACTGGGTACCGTTCATGTACCGCCCGGCGCTTGAGATGATCCAGGGGAAGGCAGACGGCGTCGCCTGACAGATCGCCTCGGGCTGAAACGACAGAAAGCCCCCGCCTGTCAAAGGCGGGGGCTTTCTCTCGGCAACTAGCCGGTGTGCGAAAAACAAACGGACCATACGTATCGACAGCCGAACGCTATGCCGCACCGGGATGGAAGGAGGCGGGGGAGGGGAGTCATCCGCCACCCCCGCGTTGTCTCTCGCGGACGTGCGTTTACACGCCGCGCGGAAGGGGCCGCGTTGTCAAGCGCGAGGTGCACATCGGGCGAGATGACCCGCTCGCCGTGTGGGGTCGTCGATGGCGTGAGCCTTTGCTCGGCGATGTTTAGAGACGCCAATCGAGCCGTGCTCGGGGTGCCACTCGTGGGGTGTGCGCCGCGCCGGGCCTCCGACTTGGCCGTGCAGAACCGCGGCGCTCCACGAAAGTAGATGGGCCGCGAGCGCGATGATGCGTCATGGCAAGAGCGGTCATCGTGCTGGCAGCGCCGCGTTGAGCGGTCGCGAGGAGGGTGAGGCGGAGCGCACGGGTCAGCCGTCGAGGGGAGGGGTGGGCGTGTGCGAACTGGGGTTTTGGACCCGGCGACGGCAGTAGCGCAGAAGCGCAATAGTTCCACTCAAGGAGTGGTCCGACACGCCGACGGAAGTTATCCACAGGTGTGGAACGAAAAAATCGCTTCTGACCGGGCATCCTGTGGATGAGATCGTAGATAGATTCGAACGCCCGCGGGAATCCGCGCAACTAGCGGCATCGAGCGCCGCGCGAACCTGTGGATGAACCTGTGTTCTGCGCTCCGTGGGCGGTGGATAACTACAGCCATGTAACTACTACCGGTTGTGGTCGCCGCCGATGTCGGTACCCATATGTAGTATTTGAATCAAGGCCAGCGATGGCCCAGCCAAAGCACGACAACCCCGATTCCCGGGGGAGCCGGGTCGGGGTTGAGAGCACCAAACTGTAGGAGGGATGGTGTGATCAACTTTAGTACCACCGCAAGGGGGTGAGTCCAACAGGGACTCGCCGCGGGGCTCTAGGTCTCTGGCGCGAGGTTCCGAGGAGGAACCGTATCGTGTCTCTTTGCACTGCACCTGTCCGAGGCCATATTCGAGGGGGCGGCGCTGACTGTCCCGTGCATGGCCGCTCGTCGGGATACCGCTACGGCGGCGGTTACTCGCGACCTACCTACACCCCGCCGCCCGTCTACACGCCGCCGCCGCCTCGTCGGCACGCCAGCTACGCCAGTAAGTCGTCTGGAGGTGGCGGGGGTACTTCGAGCCGCTCCCGGCGCTCGACGGTCACGTACAGCGCGACCGAGTATCGAACGCTCAACCCCGTGCGCCAGGAGGTCGTGCGCCTCGCGAACACAGCTAGCGAGCGCCGCGACTTGTTCCTCTGCCACGCCTGGGGTGACCGTCGAGGCGCCGCACTGGAGTTCTACAACCTCTTGACCGGGCTCGACGTAAAGGTCTGGTTCAGTGAGAAGGACGTTCCCTTGGGTACGCCATTGATGCGGCAGATCGACAAGGGATTGAAGAATTCCCGTGCTGGGATCGTGCTCGTCACCCCGGCATTGCTACAGAGCCTCGATGCAGAAGGCGTCGCGGATCGGGAGCTGTCGGTGCTCCTGAACTCCGGTCGTGTCATCCCGGTCGTGCACGGCACCACGTTCGAGGAGTTGCTCGACGTGAGCCCGATGCTCGCGTCGCACGCAGGGCTGACTACCGCGGATTACGATTCGCTTGACCTGGTCGCCACCATGATCGCTGACACGGTGCTCATCGACTAAGGCATCTTGCGCGAACAGAGAACGCTCATCGCTCGAAGCGATGGGCGTTCTCTGTTGAGAGGGCTCAGGAGGCCACGTACGTCGGCTTGCGTGAGTCGATTTACGTGGTCTGACCCTCACCAGAGGGCGCCCGTCGCGCCGAGTTCCACGTCGGCCACGGGCTCACACCGCGCGGGTCCACAAGTCCGCCGGGTGCACTCGCCACGCCCCCAGAAAGGGGAAAGAATGGGCCGCGAGCTCAAGACAGGCGCCATGGCGGAGCGCGTCGTGCAAGCGAGGTCTAGTAGGGGGAGGGGGTACGTATCGAGCGAGGGCGGGGCCGACCGGAGTGAGCGTTCCGTATGAGCGCTCGCTCGCGCGCGGTGAGGTAGACGCCGCTGGACTCGGCGAGGTTTACGGTGTGCTCGCCGTAGGTCTCCTGATGGATGCCTCGGGGGTTCTCGTACTCGCGGCGCGCCGCGTGGATGACGACGAGGCGCACGACCGCGGGAGCGGAGACAGTCCATATCGCCGCGATTCGGTCGGGGACGTCGGCGAGAGCGAGAGTGGTGGCGTCGTCGAGCGCGAGCTCGGCACGGGTCCGGTCGTTGCCGTCGAGCTCGGCGCCGAGGCGCTCGGTGAGCTCGGAGAGGGCTGGCGGTAGTGCGCTAGACATGGGCGATCTACTTCCTCAATGCGACGAGGCGCGCGGCCCGTTCCGTCGGGGATTCGCCGCGTTGGGCGAGCGCCGTGGCCCGGCGACGGTCGCGCACCGCGTCGTATGCCATGCGGGGCGCGCGGGTCTTGTTCGGGCGGCGGCTCATGACGCGTTCGTCGGGTCCGTCGCGGTGGCCTTGAGGCCGTGGCGTGCGAGCCAGGCGCGGAGCTCGTCGATGGTTGCCTCGTTCGGGCGGGCGAGGACGAACGCGCCCATGGTGGGGGTGAGCGCCGCGAGCGCGGCGGCTGTGAGGAGCTCGATGACCTCCGAGGGAATCTCGAAGCGCGACGCGGCGGCGTCCCGAGCGGTCGCCCACCGTCCCTCGAATGCCTCGACGGCGAGGCCAGCGCCGACGGAGACGAGGGTCTCGTCGGTAACGTCGGCGAGCGAACGTGTGGCGTCCTCGTTGCGCACGAGGCGGACGTAGGCCGCTGTGCGGGAGCCTGTCGGGTCGGTGAGCGGAAGGGAAGTGGAGGTCATGAGTGAGTGTCCAGTCGTCAGAGCGAGCCCGCCCGGTGTGATGCGGGCGGGCTCGCGAGGTGGCGTCGGGCGCCGGAGGGTGGTTATGCGCCGGTAGCGATGCGGACGGCGCCGCCGTGCTCCAGGAGAGTCACGGTGCCGTCCTCGTTGTCGACGGGGAGGGGCATTGCTTGCACCGCGGCGAACGTGCCGACGAGGGAACGGTCGGCGGCCACGTTGCTGTCGTAGTCGACGACAGAGCGGACGGCGAATTGTGCACCGTTCTCCTCGTCGAACACGGGTGTCACGATGCTCGCGCCGTGCGCGGCGCCCTGGGGCACCATAGGGGCGCGGGCGACGAGTGTGAACGCTTGCGGGATGAACGCGACGATGTCCTCGGCGTCGAGTCGAGTGGATTCGACGACCTCGAAGCCGCGCACCTTGCCGTCGGCGTCGAAGCCCTGTCCGACGGGCGCGTCGAGGAGGTCGGCGTAGACCGACGCGCCGACAGCGGCCCGGAGAATCGCGTCGCCGGGGACACCGTTGTCGCGGAGCTCACGTCGGGCGGCGGTGAACGCCTTAGCGGGGGTAGCCGCCGAGTAGGTGATGCCGGTGACGGCGGGCGTCGCGGACATCGCTGTCGCGGTGAGCGCCTCGACCTTGGCCGCGATGGCGCGCGTTTGCGGGGCCAGCACTTGCGCGGCGTAGCTCTTGAGGTCGAGCGAAAGATCGCCCTCCGAGAGCACCGCGAGGTTGTAGATGTGGTCCGCGAGCGTGACCTCGATGAATTGCTCGGAGAGCTCGTCGGCGACGAGTGCGGTCGTCTTGTCGTAAATGCCGCGGGTACGGGTCGGGATGGCCGCGGGGACCGGGACGCGGACCTTGTTGCCCTTGCCGGGAGTGAACTCGGCCTCGACGTCGCGGCTGATGAGCGAGGCGAGGTTGAAGTCGCGACCGACCAGCTTGGCGGCGATGGCGGCGACTTGGTTGATGTCGAGATTGAAGGTGTTTGCCATGGTGGCGGGTCTCCTAGGGGAGTGGGTGGCGCGAGGCGCCCGAATGGATGGATGGAGACCGCGTCTAGCGGTGTCGACGAGCTCGCGCCTTGGCGGCCACGTCAGGTAAAGACGGTGGCGCCCCCGCGGTGGCTCCCACTTGGAGCCCCGACGAGGGCGTCATCCCGAGCCGGAGCGACCGGCGCGGGGTGCCCGCTGTCCCTCGTGCCGTCGCGAATCGGCGGTGAGGCGGGCGGGCAGGCCGACTCGCGGACGGCGAGGCGGAGGTGTGTGGGGTCGGCTCTAGGAGGCGAGCTTGAGTGCGAAGCCCTCGCGAGCGAGTGCCGATAGGTCCGCGCTGAGGGCGGCTCGGCGCTGAGCGTGGCGGCGGACTCGACACGATCCGGAGCACGTCAGGGCGTGACGGCGGGCCGCGGTGAACGTGCGACCACAAGTGAGACAGTCGAGGCGGTGAGACATGGCGGCCCTTTCCGAAGTGTGGCTAACGCTTTCTCTACTTGGATATACCGCCCGGGTGCCCACGGATGCCCAACTCGTCCGGGTCGCGTAGCTGAACAACGGCAGTGGCGTCGTTTAGCTACGCACGTCCGCGACCGACTTAGAAGTTAGTGGTTCGGATTTCACGAAAGCACCGTCCCTGAGACCCTCATTTCCGCGGAATTACGGGGAAAATCCAGGGACGGTGCCCAGGGACGGTGCCCGAAAGCACCGTCCCTATTCGGGCGAGCACCGTCCCTGAGGCCGCGAGCACCGTCCCTGAGAGAGTGTCAATAGGTCAACAACGGCGGCCCGTTGTGCACCTATTTGCCCTCACCGCTAAGCGCCGTCCTCTACTCGCTCATCCCAGCGGCGCCGGATGCCGCGCGGCGGGCCTCTTGGCGCTTGCGGACCCACGCCACGGCGCGGGGGTTCGAGTTCCCGTCGGAAACGAGGCCGAGTTGCTCAGGCGACGGACGCGGGACGATCTCAAATCGCTCAGGGTCAAACTTCTTGCCGCCGCGCTTACCGTTCGCAACGGTGATGTAAACGAAAGCCGCTGACAGGAAGGCTCGTCGCTCCTCGATGTCGGCGCGGCTCCAGAGCTCGGCGATAGTCTCGCCCGTTTCTACGAGCTCGACCTCCGCGGGGGGCGGACCCGCCGCCGAGAGCTCTTGAACGCGGTGCCGGAGCCCCGGTATCTGGGCGATCATGCGCTGTGCGGTGTCTTCGTCTATGTCGGGATTACCCAGGCGGGCTGAGACCGTCGCAAGGGCCTCGCGGGCCTCGGCTAGGGCGATGGCGGGAACCTCACGCATCACCGGCGAAACAACGGGCTTGCTACCGAAGCTCTTGAGGTAGAGAGATTCTACGTATTCCTCCAGTTTGTGAGCGGTGACCGATGGGGCGCCTCCGCCCTCGGGTCGACACCTTTGCGCCTTGGAGCGCTTGGCGCACGAGTAGCGGGGCACACCCTCGCCAGTGATGCCCGCGTACATCGGGCCGCCACAGTAAGCGCATACGAGAAGCCCGGAGAGGAGGCGCGCGCGCTTAAAGGTCGCACGCTGGCGACTCGCGAGCGGTGATGCGGCATTGCGCGCCTCCAGTGTGCTCCGACAAGCTCGCCAGAGGTCGAGGGGGAGAACAGGCTCCCAAATCTGCCTTGGGTTACCCTCATCGTCGCGGAGAACGTCAAACGCGCGTTCCTCCCTCGCGGAGCCGGGCACGCGGGCGGATACTCGCCCCACAATCGACTGGCCCATGAGCGCGCGCCGCACCGTTTGAATCGACCAGGCCGCCGCCGACGGCGGCTTGAGCTCGGTGGAGTTGAGACGTTGCGTGACGGCATAGAGCGCTTCTCCCGCGACGATCCGCTTGGCGGCGTCTGTGAAGAGCTCCACGGCGAGGGGGTCCGGTTCCAGGGCTCGCCCGGTCCCGCTGGGGTGAGGCACCGAGCGATAACCCACAGGCGCCCGCCCACCGTGCCACCGGCCTACCTCTTTGGCGTGCCGCACGAATGATGAGACGCGCGCTGAAGTGTTCTCCGCCTCCATGCGGGCGACCTCGGCGAGAACCGACGCGATGATGCGCCAGGCCGGTTGGTCGCTATTGAGCCCGTCCTGTAGCGCGATAAACAGAGCGTCGGGGCGCGCGTCGAGGGCTTCGATGAGCGCCGAGACCGCCGAGAGACCTTGACGGCTCCAGCGGTCGAACTTCCACACGAGCAGGGCGTCTGCTTTGCCCTCTCGTACCATCGCAAGCGCCTCGAATGCCCGCGTCCGCGACTTCCGGCCCGAGACGCCGTCGTCGATGAGAACAGCCGACACCCTTAGCCCCCGCCGTTCGGCCTCCGCGGTGAGGTCATTTCGCTGGCGCTCGATGGACGTGCTCGCCTCGTCGCGTGCATCGCTCAGCCTGAGATACAGGACCGCCGTGCGCCGATGGGGCGAGGGAGTGCGCGCACATCATGTGTCAATAGTACGTTGGGCGTCCCTGGAGCGTGCACCGTGCACGCGAACTCCGCGACGGAGGCCCTCGAGAAGCTCAGCATGCTGCCGCTCCTGGCCGGCCGCAACATCGATCGCGGCTTCATCGCGCCGGCGATCGCGACGTCGATCGACCTCGTCGTCCATTGCGTGCGCGACCGCTCGGGCCGCCGCTTCGTGCAGGAGATCGTCGCGCCCACCGGAGAGATCGTCGAGGGACGCATCCGCACAGCGCGGGTCTATCTCGACGGCTCGACGACGCAAGGGCGTGCCGGCACCGACAGCCGCCCCGTGCTCCGGATCGGGGTGAACTCGTGACGGTGCTGCTCGGGGCCGCGCTCGCCGCAGGCGTGCTCCTGTGCGTCTCGCCGTGGATGTGGCCGCCTCGTGCGAACGCGCAGCCGGCCGGCAGAGATGGACGGCTCACGCGGTTGATCGAGGAAGCGGGCCTCGTCGCGCTCGTGCCGCGCGTGCTCATCGCGGTGATCGTGGCCGCGGGGATGCTGGCCGCTTCCGTGCTCTGGCTCCTGAGCGGACTGCCCGTGCTTGCCCTGCTCGCCGGAGCGGCGGGGGCGTCTGCGCCGATCCTGTTCCTGCGCGGTCGGCGGCTTCGGCTGCTTCGCGTGCGTCGGCAACTCTGGCCGGACATCTGTGACCTCCTGATCGCCTCGATCCGCGTCGGGCTCTCGCTCCCCGACGCGGTGGCGAGCCTGGCCGAGTCCGCGCCGACCATGCTCCGACCGGCCTTCGTCGTGTTCGCCCGAGACCTCCGGGCGAGCGGCAGATTCGAGACGAGCCTCGACCGGTTGAAGTCGTCCCTCGCCGATCCCATCGGCGATCGGATCGTGGAGACTCTGCGCATGGCCCGTCAGGTCGGCGGTACCGAGTTGATCAGTGTGCTCCGCGCGTTGTCGGCGTCCGTCCGCGCAGATGCCGCGCTTCGAGGAGAAGTCGAGGCGCGGCAGTCGTGGATCCGCGGTGCGGCGATCCTCGGGGCCGTTGCGCCGTGGATCATCCTCGGACTGCTCGTCATGCGCCCGGAGGGGGCTTCGGCGTACGGCACGCCCGAGGGGGTTCTGGTGATCTGCGTCGGAGCCGCGATCTCGGTCGCTGCCTTCCGGATCATGGTCCGCATCGGTCGACTTCCCGAGCCGCGGCGGTGGTTCGGGTGACGGAGGTGTCGGTCGTCGCGGTCGCGGTGCTGGTCGGTGGCACGTTCTCGGCCGGTGTGCTGAGCGTCCTGTTCGTGCTTCCGCGCTGGCGGGCAGCATCCCTGATCGTCCGTATCGGGCCCTACATCCGTGACGTCGTGAGCGACGAGCGGCTGCCCCCAGGCATCCTGCCTTCCTCCGGCGTGCTCCCCGCGCGTTCTCGAACGTTGTGGGACGCCGCTCGAGAGCGGTTCGAGCGTCTGCTCGGCGGGGGAGCCGCCCTTCGACAGCGACTCTCCCAAGCCGGAGTGGCGATCGAACCGTCCGTGTTCCGAGGCAAGCAACTGGGGTGGACGCTCGCCGGGATCGGCGGAGGCGCCATCGTGGTCATCCTCCTCGCACTGGCGGGGCGGATGTCGGTGCCCACGAGTGTCATCCCGGTGGTGTTCGGGGCGCTCGCCGCCGTCGTGTACGACATGCAGCTCTCCGCACGGGCCAGGGCTCGCCGGGTGCGTCTCGCCGACGAGCTTCCGACGACGCTGGAGTTCCTGGCGCTGTGCCTTGCCGCCGGCGAAGGGTTCCTCGACTCCCTCCGACGTGTCGCCGCCGTCGGCACCGGTGAGCTGACAGCCGAACTCCGCCAGGTCGTCCTCGCGGTCGGGACCGGGTCGCCGTTGGCTGACGCGCTGAGCGAGACGGCGCGACGTCTGCAGCTTCCCGGGCTCTCGCGCGCCGTCGACCAGGTGATCGCGGCCCTCGAGCACGGAGCGCCGCTCGCCGCGGTGCTGCACGCACAGGCCGGCGATGCGCGCGAGGACGCGAAGCGCACGCTCATCGAGCAGGCAGGGCGCAAGGAGATCCTGATGCTCTTCCCGCTGGTCTTCCTCATCCTGCCGCTGTCGGTGCTCTTCGCCGTGTATCCGGGACTGTTCATCCTGCGGCTCGGCATCGGCTGACCACCTCGCTGGGGAGGGGTCTCAGCCCTTGATGTACCGCCGCGTCATGTAGCTGCGGACGAGAGGGAAGGAGGCGAGGCGGAGGGGCAGCATGCTCAGCCAGAGGGTCAGGGGATGGGCGGGGGCGTAGATTCCTTTGACCCGTCGCCCGAGCCTCTGCTTGCGTTCCGCTTCGGGGCGGATCGCTGTCTCCCACGCCTGCAGCGCGGCCGGGATGTCGTCAGGTCTGGCGGTGAGTTCTGTGACGAGCCGGTCCGCTCCGCCCACGGCCAGAGATGAGCCGTAGCCGGCGAACAGCGTGACGCACCACGCGGAGTCGCCGAGGAGCGCGACTCGACCCTTGCTCCAGGACGGCACCACCACTTGGCTGACGGTGTCGAAGTAGACGGAGTCGGCTTCCTGGAAGCCGGTGAGTACTTCGGGGATGATCCAACCGAGATCGCCGTAGATACGTCTCAGCTCGGCGTGCACGTCGGCACCCGGGCGCGCATGATCGGCGCGGTAGCCGAAGAAGGCGACGTTGCGACCGTCGCCGGCGCTGATGACGGCGGCGGTGCGACCGCGCGAGGAGTGCGTGCCCGTGGTGCCCGGTGCGATGGATGCGGGGCGCCGCTCGAGCATGGACACGGCGATCTTGTGTTGCAGGTCGACGAGGAAGTCCTCCTCCGGCCCGAACAGCAGGGCGCGGGTGGCCGAGTGCAACCCATCCGCGCCGATCAGCAGATCGGCCGTCTCGACGGTGCCGTCGGTCAGTGCGACGCGGACCTCTCGGTCGTCCTGCTCGAAGGAGGTGAGCGTGGTGCCGAAGCGGATGGTCGTGTGATCCCGGACCCTTTCATACAGGACCGACTCGAGGTCGCCCCGCAGGATCGTCAAGGAGCGCGCGCCGGTGGTGGCAGCGATCGCGGCGCGATCCAGAGCGAAGAGGCGTGAGCCGTCGGACCGGTGATAGCTGAGCTCCGTGGTCTCGAACGAGCGGGCCTGGAGATCGCTCAGGATGCCGATTCGCTCCGCGGCGTCATACCCGATGCCGCCGAAGGTCACGGCATAGCCCCCGTCGCGGCGTGCGGGTGCGCGTTCGACGAGGAGAGTCTCCCACCCGGCCTGGTGCAGGCGGAGGGAGGTGGAGAGTCCGGCGATGCCGGCTCCGATGATGACTGCGCGCATGGATGTCGTCCTTCCTCGCGTCGTGGTCGAGATGACGCGCTTCCGACAGTATCGGAGTTTCAGGAGTTATTGAACAGGCATGATGTTTGATATCGTGCTGCCTGGAGGGTGAGATGACCGACAGGCACACGCAGTGGCAGACCGCCGAACGACTGGCGCTGACGTTGACCGAGGGCGGGATGCAGCGGATGGCGGCGCGCACGCTCGCCGTCTTCCTGTTCACCGACCAGGAGACGGTCACAGCGGGTGAGATCGTCGAGCGGCTGGATGCCAGCGCCGGCGCGGTCTCCAGTGCGATCAAGTCGCTGCTCTCGGTGGGTCTCATCGAGCGTCTGCCCGCTCCCGGGAGTCGCCGCGAGCACTTCCGACTTCGCGACGATGCCTGGGCGACCCTGTTCACCGGCCAGAACACGATCATCGACGCCATGCTCCAGGTCGCCTCAGAAGGCGTCTCCGTCACCGGTGACGATGATCCGGCGCATCAGCGCCTGGCGCAGATGCACGCGTTCTATGAATTCCTGCGGGGCGAGATCCCCGCTCTGCTGCACCGCTGGCAGGAGCGGAACGGCTGACGCGAACTCTCTGGCAGGGGAGGGGCGGACGGCGGCGTCCTGCGGGCTGTGGATAACTTCCGCGCGGGTGATCTCACCCCGGGCAGACTGGCCGCATGATCACACGCCTGCGCTCGTTCTTCCGCGCTCTGTCGGCCGATGAATCCGGTGACGTTCCCGGCTGGGTGCTCGTGACACTGATGACGGCCGGGCTGGTGGTGCTGATCTGGGCGGTCGCAGGACCCGCGCTGACCGCGCTGTTCGAACAGGCGATCCAACGGGTGTCGGGGCTCTGACATGGCGGAGGGGCCCCGGTTCGCGGATGAGCGCGGTTCGAGCCCGGTGGAGTTCCTGCTGGTGGGAACGCTGCTCACGGCGCTCACACTCGCCGTCCTCCAACTCGCGCTCGCCGTCTACGTGCGAAACGTCGTCCACGATGCAGCGGTCGAAGGCGCGTATCACGCTGCTCTCGCCGACACGAGTCCGGCCGAAGGGGTCGAGCGCACCCGCAAGGTGATCACGCGTGCGATCGGCGCGGGATATGCCGAGGACATCCGGATCGGCACCTCGGGGCTCCCGGGGGAAGAAACCGTCGACGTGCGAGTGCGCTCGACCTTCCCCCTGCTGGGCCTGATCGGAATCCCGTTCGCGATGGAGGTGGAGGCCCATGCGCCCGTGGAGACGTTCGGTGGCCGGTGAGGAAGGATCAGCGGCGCTCGAGTTCATCGCGGTCGGCGTCATCCTCCTGGTGCCGATGGTCTACCTCGTGATCGCGCTCGGCGGCATCCAGGAGCAGACGCTCGGCGCAGAGGCGGCGGCGAGGCACATGGCGCGCGTCATCGCGCGGGCTCCGGACGCCGCATCCGCGACTGAACGCGGAGATGTGGTGCTCCGTGGGGTGATCGACGAGTACGGTCTGGATGCCGACGCGGTGGACGTGACGCTGACATGCACTCCGTCGGGCGTCGAGTGCCCATCGTCGGGAGCGACCGTCTTCGTCACCGTCAGCACCAGGGCGACCCTGCCCCTGGTGCCGGAGCTCTTCGGCCTCGACCGTTCCACCGCGGTCGCCGTCCAGGCCACTTCGGCGCAGAAGGTGTCGCGGCTGTGGGGTGCGCGATGACGCGCGCCGTCCGGTCAACGGACACAGCGGTGCCGGGGCAGGACGAGGGCAGCGTCCTCCTGCTGACGCTCGGCTACGTGCTCCTCGCGCTCGTGGTGATCTACGTCTGCGTCTGCGCGACGGATCTCTACATCGCGCAGAAGCGGCTGGACGCCCTCGCGGACTCGGCGGCGCTCGCCGGGGCGGATGGCTTCATCCTCGCGGTGACGGCCGACGGCGTCCGCGCCGAGTTGACGGACACCGGGGTCGAGGAGCAAGCGGCAGCCCTGGTCGAAGGGGTGCCGGGCGCGACGGACCTCGTCGCGGCGGGAACACCCGATGGGGTGTCGGCACGTGTGACGGTCGGCGTCGACTGGCGTCCGCCCTTGCTGTCGCCCTTCGTCCCGGACGGCGTACGCCTGGAGTCCACGGCCACGAGCCGCACGGCCCTGTGGTGACCTGCCGCGAGGGGGCGCTCAGTTGCCGTCCGGCCCCGGCTCCGGCCCCGACTCCGACTCCGGTTCCGGCTCCGGGCGCGATCTGGGTATGAACTTCGGGATCCACCGCAGGAATCCGGCTGCCCCGACGAGGCCGATGACGCCCATCGCTGCGGCCGCGAAGGGGAGCGCCGAGAAAGCGGTGATCGCCGACACCAGCAGCGGCGCGATCGCACCCCCGGCGTCGGTGAGCGTGCGCCAGGATCCGAGGAACGCGGCGGGCTCGCGCTTCGGGGCGACATCCGCGCCGAGGGTGAGCAGGATCCCGCTCGACAGGCCGTTGCCGACGCCGAGCACCGCGGCGAACATCCCGAACCACAGCACCGCCGCATCGAGCTCGTGCGTGAACGACAGCGCGAGGAAGCCGGCGCCCATGAGCACCATCGCGGGCATCGCCGCCCACAGTCGTCCGAATCGGTCCATCACCTGCCCACTGGCGTAGAAGAGCGCGAAGTCGATCGCCCCGGAGACGCCGACCACGAGGGCGATCGTCGAGGCGTCCAGCCCCAGGGAGAGCCCCCACAGCGGGAGGACGACCTGCCGCGCGGAGCGCACCGCCGACAGCGACGCCGCGGCGAGTCCGAGACGGCCCAGCACCGCGCGCTGTCGCCACATGGTCTGGAAGATGCCCGTGCGCTCGACGGTCGGGATGGATCCGCTCACCGCCTCGCCGGAGTCCTCCATGGAACGCTCGGCCGGGGTGAGCGGAGCGGGAGGTGTCGTCTTCTCCGGATCGGGGCCGAAGAGCACGAGAATCACCATCACCACGAGGCAGCCCAGGAAGAACCAGATCGCGGCGCTCTCGGTGCCGAACAGCTGCAGCAGACCCGCTGCCACGAACGGGCCGATGAAGATGCCGAGGCGGAAGCTGCCGCCGAGCAACGAGAGCGAGCGCGCGCGGAAGGCGACCGGAACCCTGGTCGTCATGAACGCGTGACGGGCCAGGCCGAAGGCGGCCGCGCATACGCCCAGGATGAAGACCGAGGCCGCCAGCACGCCGAGCGTCGGCGCGAAGACCATTCCCACGGCCGCCAGGATCGCGATCACGCCGGCGATCACCATCGTGAACCGCTCGCCGATGCGCCCGACCGCCCATCCGGCAGGGAGGTTTCCGCAGAGCTGGCCGATGACGAGCGCGGAGGCGACGAGGGCCGCGAAAGCGACGTCGGCGCCCATGGCGGCTGCCAGTACCGGGATGAGCGGGATCACGGCGCCCTCGCCGAGGGCGAAGAGGACCGTCGGCAGATACACCATCGGTCCGAACTGCCGAAGGACCGTCGATGCACTGCTCACGCCCTCACGCTACTCCCCGCAGGGAGGTGCTCCTGGACCCGGTCCCCGCGTGGGCAGACGGCACGTTAGGCTGAGGTGTCATGCTCGAACTAGATCTCTCCGCCGAAATCCAGGCGCTCAGGCACACCTTCGGCGACATCAGCGAGGTCGTCGATGTCTCCCGTCTCCGCGACGACATCGCGCGTCTCAGCGAAGAGGCCGGTGCTCCCGACCTCTGGGACGACACCGACAACGCGCAGAAGGTGACCAGCGCGCTCAGCCACCGTCAGTCCGAGCTCGCCCGCATCACCGGCATCGCGCAGCGCCTCGACGACCTCGAGGTGCTCGTCGGTCTCGCCAACGAGATGGACGACGAGGATTCCGCGCAGGAGGCGCGCACCGAGCTCGCGGCACTCACCGACCTGATCAACCAGCTCGAGGTGCAGACGCTCCTCGACGGCGAGTACGACGACCGGGCAGCGATCATCACGATCCGCTCCGGCGCGGGGGGCGACGACGCCACCGACTTCGCCGAGATGCTGATGCGCATGTACCTGCGCTGGGCAGAACGCCACAAGTACCCCGTCAAGGTGATGGACACGTCGTACGCGGAGGGCGCGGGCATCAAGTCCGCCACCTTCGAGATCGATGCGCCCTACGCCTTCGGAACCATCTCGGTCGAAGCCGGCACGCACCGCCTCGCGCGTATCAGTCCGTTCGGATCCGCCGACAAGCGCCAGACGTCGTTCGCCGCGGTCGAGGTCATCCCGCTCATGGAGGAGGCGACCGAGGTCGACATCCCCGAGAGCGACATCCGTGTCGACGTCTTCCGCTCGTCCGGCCCCGGCGGACAGTCGGTCAACACGACCGACTCCGCGGTGCGCCTCACTCACCTTCCGACCGGCATCGTCGTGTCGATGCAGAACGAGAAGTCGCAGATCCAGAACCGGGCAGCCGCCATGCGCGTGCTGCAGACGCGGCTCCTGCTGCTCCAGAAGGAGCAGGAAGCAGCGAAGAAGAAGGAACTCGCCGGCAACATCACCGCGAGCTGGGGAGACCAGATGCGCTCCTACTTCCTCTACGGACAGCAGCTGGTGAAAGACCTCCGCACCGGCCAGGAGTCCGGGAACCCGGCCGCCGTGTTCGACGGCGATCTCGATGACTTCATCTCGGCGGGAATCCGCTGGCGCAAGCGCAAGATCGAGGACTGAGACAAGAAGAAGGGCCCCGGAGTGATCCCGGGGCCCTTCTTCTTGTCTCGGCGACAGCGCAGGAGTCAGTATGCGGCGTCTTTCAGCGTGCCGGTCACGTCCTCATAGCTGTAGAGGATGCAGTGCACGGTGCGGTCGTCGCCACGGACCCAGGACGACTCCGTCGGCTGATACGTGTAGTAGTCGAGAACCGAATCCATGTAGGACGTGCCCACGTAGGCCTCGAATTCCGACAGGCAGCCATCCCATGCCTGGTCTTGGAGGGCGCCGTCACCGGGGAACTCCTCGCCTTCGAGGTCGTAGATGAAGAAGACCTCGTCCGTGTGGGGGTCGGTGCAGGGCACCACGGGGAGTTCGTAGATGTTCCCCTCTTCGTCGGAGTAGTCGACGAACGGCAGGCAGTCGCCCACGCGGAGATCGGCGAAGCTCACCATCTCGGCACCCTCGATGGCGCCCGAACCGTCGTTCGTCGAGGGGCGCTCGGCCGGGGCTCCGCTCGGAGAGCCGGCTCCTCCCGCTGCGGACGCGACTCCCAGCAGGACGAGCGATACGGCGACCGCGAGGACGGCGCCGATCGCCGCCACCACCATCCCGGTGATGCCCGGCCACTTCCGACCCCGCAGGAAGAGCGAGACGAGCGACAAGATGAATCCGATGGCGAGCAGGCTCCAGCCCGCGATCGCGATCACGGGGACGCAGGCGCCGATCACACCGACGACCACCGTCACCAGGCCGATGATGCCGAGCACCGGCGTCCCGGTCGCGGCAGGGGGAGCGGCCGGGACCGCCCACGGATCACCGACGACGCCGGAAGCGCCCGGATAGCCGGTCATGGTCGGGCCCGCGACGGGTGTCGGATCCGCAGGCGCCATCATGTACGGCGGAGCGAACGGAGCAGGTTCCGGCGTGGCGGGGACGGGATCACCGTCGGGAGCGGGAGCGGGAGCAGGCTCGGGAGCAGGCTCGGTGGGCCGCGGGGGAGCGGCCACGACGTGCTCGGTCCATTGCTGTCCGTCCCACCACCGCTGGTTCCCCGAACCGTCGTCGTACCACCCCGCAGGCGTAGTCATCTCGCGCTCCCGCTGTCGTGCCGTCTCAGGAGACGAAGCAGGCGGTGATGGCCTCGGTGTCCCCGAGGACCTCGGCCAGACCGTTGATCGCGTCGAGATCCGTCAGAGTGCCGTCACTCTCGGCGATCGCACGCAGCGTGGCGTTGTCGAGGTCGGAGACGACGAGCAGGTCGGCGAGGCACAGGACCTGCTCCTCGGTGTACCCCTCGGTGCCGTCCAGCATGAGGATCGCCGTCAGTCCTGCGGCCACCTCGGGCGTGGTCGGGCGGGTGCCGTCGTCGGCACCGTCCGTCTCGCCCGGGTCGGTCGCCTCGCTCGACGGGGAGGTGCTGGGAAGGTTGTCGAGCTCTTCGCTCGCCGTCTGCGCGACCGCGAAGACGAACACGAAGAACATCACGACGCCGATGATCGTGCCGACGACGGCGAGGATCAGGCCCGCGATGCCGGGCCACTTCTTGCCCTTCAGGAAAAGCGAGATCAGCGAGACGATGAAGCCGGCGCCGAGCAGGATGAACCCGAAGAACCCGATCACGGGGATGAAGGCGAGGATCGTTCCGACCGCCGCGAGGCCGAGGCCGACGAGTCCGAGGATCGAGATCTTCTTCGGAGCGTCCTGGCCGGGCTGAGCGTACGGCGAAGCGGCGGGGTAACCTGACGGCGACGTCGTGTACCCCGCAGGGTAGGTCGGGGCCGAACCCGGGTAACCGGCGGCCGGCTGAGCCGGGGAGCCGTATTCGGGGACCTCGGCGGCGGGCACATCGGTCGCTGGTGCATCGGCGGCCGACGGAGTCTCAGCCGCAGCGGGGGCATCGGGCTCGACCGAGGCCACGGCCTCGGGAGCGAAGTGCTCGGTCCACTGCTGGCCGTCCCACCAGCGCTGGCGTCCGGATCCGTCGTCGTACCAGCCTGCTGGTGTCGTGGTCATGATTCCCCCTCGATGAATGCGATCGCTCCCTGGTGCGGCGACCCCTTCATGTATAGCAGTGGGCGGTGACCGGGGTGAGGCCTCCGGATGGGGAATAGTCCCCATTTCGTGCGCACAGGGACACGGCGTGCGGGGTGTCGCTCGCGACCAGCCGGAGGGGCGCGCTTAGGCTCGAATCGCCATGATTCGGTTCGAGAACGTCACCAAGCGCTACAGAGGGACGAAGAAGCCCGCTCTCTCCGGTGTCGACTTCGAAGTGCAGCGCGGGGAGTTCGTCTTCCTCGTCGGTGCCTCGGGGTCCGGCAAATCCTCCTGTTTGCGCCTCATCCTGCGTGAAGACGTGCCGACCTCCGGCCGCGTCGCGGTCCTCGGCCGGGATCTCCGCTCGCTCGCCAACCGCAAGGTGCCGTACTTCCGGCGCCACATCGGCTCGGTGTTCCAGGACTTCCGCCTCCTCCCTTCGAAGACCGTCTATCAGAACGTGGCTTTCACGCTGCAGGTCACCGGATCCTCGCGAGGATTCATCCAGCAGGCCGTACCGGAGGCACTCGCTCTCGTCGGACTCGACGGCAAGCAGAAGCGCATGCCGCACGAGCTGTCCGGTGGGGAGCAGCAGCGCGTCGCGATCGCCCGCGCTCTGGTGAACCGCCCCCAGGTGCTGCTGGCCGACGAGCCCACCGGCAATCTCGACCCCGCGACCTCCGTCGACATCATGCAGCTCCTCGCTCGCATCAACGCGGGAGGGACCACCGTGCTGATGGCCACGCACGAGGCCGGCTTCGTCGACCAGATGCAGCGTCGCGTGATCGAGTTGCGCGACGGGGAGATGGTGCGCGACGAGGTGCACGGCGGCTACGGCGACACCTCGAACATCCCGCGCCTCGTGCCGGAGGAGGTCCGCGGTGCCGCTGCGGCCGCCGCCCTCACCGCGGTGCAGGAGGTGCAGCGCCAGACGGCCGATCTCTCGGTGGTGCGCGCTGCCCTCGCTGAGGAGCTCGCCGCGCAGCGGACCGCGGCCGCGGACCGAGGCCCGGATGTCGAAGCCGAGCCGTCCCCGCGGACGGTCGAGCCTCCGCAGACCGTCGAACCTCCGGAGCAGGCCTTCACACCCGAGGTGGACGAGGCCGCGCGGATCGTCGAACCGCCCGCCGTGGTCGAGCCGCCCGCGGTCAACCGGCCCCGCACGCATCCGATCACCCTCCCGAACGTGGATGTCGCAGAGCTCGGAGTCGCCGACCGCCTCGGCCTCTCCGACGAAGACGACGAGGAAGTGGGCCCGACCTCATGAGAATCGGACTCATCCTCGCCGAGGCCCTGGGCGGCCTCCGGCGGAACATCTCGATGGTGATCTCCGTCGTCCTCGTGACCTTCGTGTCGCTGACCTTCGTCGGCGCAGCGATCCTGATGCAGGGGCAGATCGGTGTCATGCGCGGGTACTGGGCCGAGCGCGCCCAGGTCGCCGTGTACATGTGCTCGGAGGTCTCCGAGTCGGAGACCTGTATCGACGGTGCGGCCAGCGAGGAGCAGGTCGCCGCGGTCCGCGCCCAGCTCGAGGGCGAGGCCCTGGCGCCGCTGATCAGCTCCATCACCTTCGACACGAAGGAAGAGACCTACGCCAAGCTCGTCGACCAGCTCGGCGCGGAGCAGGCGAGCGTTCTCACGCCGGACCAGGCGTTCGAGGTGTTCTTCGTCACGATGAAGGATCCGGGCCAGTCACAGGTCCTCGCCGAAGCCTTCAGCGGCCAGGCGGGGGTCGAACAGGTGACGGATCAGCTGCAGTACCTCGATCCGCTGTTCTCGGCACTGACCGTCGCCACCTACATCGCGGTCGGCATCGCCGTGCTGATGCTCATCGCGGCGACGCTGTTGATCGGCACGACCATCCGGCTGTCGGCGTACGCCCGACGGAAGGAGATCGGCATCATGCGTCTGGTCGGTGCCTCGAACCGATTCATCCAGACACCCTTCGTCCTGGAGGGCGTCTTCGCGGCGTTCCTCGGCTCGGCGCTCGCCAGCGCTGCGGTCGTCGCCGGTATGCACTTCGGCGTCGAGGGCTACCTGAGAGGTCGGGTCCCCTTCATCACGACCTGGGTGACGATGCAGGACGCGGTTCTCGTCGTGCCCGTGCTGATCGGCATCGGGGTGGTGCTGGCCGCTCTGTCCGCCGGGTTCGCGATCCGCCGCTGGCTCCGTACCTGATAGCCTGAAAGGCTGCTCGGCCGGAAAGATCGATCGAGCTCATCACGGCAACAGGAGAGCATCATGCCCAGGGAACGCGGAGAGAAGGTCGTCGCGACCAATCGTCGCGCACGTCACGACTACACGATCGAGAAGTCGTACGAGGCGGGGATGGTGCTCACCGGCACCGAGGTGAAGTCGCTGCGTCAGGGACGCGCCAACCTCAGCGATGGCTACGCGTTCGTCAAGGGGAATGAGGTCTTCCTCGACTCCGTGCACATCCCGGAGTACTCGCAGGGGCACTGGACCAATCACTCGGCGAAGCGCGTCCGCAAGCTGCTGCTGCATCGCGAGGAGATCGCGAAGATCGCGCACGCGGTTTCTGCGGGCGGATACACGCTGATCCCTTTGAAGCTCTACTTCTCGGACGGCCGCGCGAAGGTCGAGATCGCCCTCGCGAAGGGCAAGCGCGAGTACGACAAGCGTCAGACCCTGCGAGAGCGTCAGGACACGCGCGAGGCCGAGCGCGCGATGCGCCTGCGCAACCGCGTGGGGGAGTAGCGCCCCGCCCTCAGCGGCGCGGTTCGAACCCGAACACCCGGCCGAGGAACGCGAGTTCGCGTTCGAGGGAGTCGACGATCGTCTCCGCACTGCGGAAACCGTGGCCCTCGCTCGGGTACAGCACGTACTCGTGATCGACGCCGCGCGCCGCCAGGGCATCGCGGATCGACTCCGACTGCGACGGCGGGACCACGCGGTCCTCGCCGCCCTGGAGGAGCAGCACCGGAACGTCGATGCGGTCGGCGTGGGTCAGCGGCGAACGCTCGATGTACACGTCTTCGTACTCGGGGAGCGGGCCGACGAGTCCGTCGAGGTACGTCGCTTCGAAGTCATGGGTCTCCGCGGCCAGCAGCCGCAGATCCGCCACGCCGTAGCGGCTGATCCCCGCGGCGAACGCCCCGCCACGGACCAGCGCCGACAGGACCGTCCAGCCTCCGGCCGACCCTCCGCGGATGGCGATGCGGGCGGGGTCGGCGAGTCCCGCGTCGGCGAGACCGCGGGCGGCGGAGATCACGTCATCGACGTCGACGACGCCCCATCGCCCGTCCAGGCGCTCGCGGTAGGCCCGGCCGTAGCCCGTGGATCCGCCGTAGTTCACGTCGAGCACGCCGATGCCCCGGCTCGTGTAGTAGGCGATCGCCGTCGAGGAGGCGCCGGAGACGTGCGCCGTCGGCCCCCCGTGCACGAGCACGATGTACGGCGGGAGCTCGTCGTCGGGTGCGCTCGCATCCGGGTTCGCGGGAGGATACGCGAAGGCGTGCACCCCGCCGTGCGCACCATCGACCTCGATCGGCACCGCGCGCGGCATCCACCGTGCGTCCACGGGCTCCCCGCCGCGCACCGTGACGGTCTCTCCGGAGTCGACGTCGACGACCCACAGGCCCGGTGTGACGTGTGAGCCGTTCCCGGAGAGCAGCACCCGGGTGCCCTCGGCGTCGTCCACGCTCACATGCCCGTCCCCGGGGACATCGATCGGACGGACGGCGCCATCCGCATCGATCACGACCACCAGGTCACGGCCGTTCGTCCGCACGGCCACGATCCGCCCGTCGTTCAGCGGCTGGTACCAGCGGTTGCCGAGCACCCAGAGCCCGTAGCCCGTGTCGGCGTCCGCCGGTGCGAGCGGCTGTGGCTCGGCGCCAGGGACGTCGCCGTCGAGAGCGACGCGGTGCAGCCCCCATCGGCCCGCGGAGTCATCGGCGAACACCAGTTCGGCGTCGCCGAGCCACTCCGGTTGCAGGGCCGCTCGCGAGGGCACGGTGTGCACGTCGCCTGAGGGGAGAGCGACGATCCGAACGTGTGCCTCTTCCCACGGCATCCGGCCGGCGTCCCACTCGACCCAGGCGATCCGCTCGCCGTCGGAGGAGAGCGCCGGATGGGCGACGAAGCCCTCACTCTCCCGGATCACCCGGATCGCGCTCGCGTCGTCCGCCGCCGAACCGTCGACCGGGATCTCGATGATCGATCGGGTGTGCGGGGTCGTCGACAGGTCTTCACGCACGGCCAGCAGACGCCCGGCCTGCACCCGCAGGCCTCCGTGCGCCGCGCCCTGCGGGGTGAGGGGGACAGGCTCGGTGCCAGGGACGAGTCGACGCACTCGCTGATCAGCCGCATCGACGAAGTAGAGCGTGCCCTGGCGATCGGCTGTCCACGCGCCGCCCCCGTACTCGTGCACCCGCGAACGTGCGCTCCAGGGGGCGGGAAGGATCTCGTCCCCGGACGAACTCCGCACCGTCACGCGCCCCTTCTCGGACGGGACGGATTCCCCCCACCAGATCTCGGAGCCGACGAAGCGGGCGCCGTCGATGCGCGGGGACGAGACCGCCACGGATGCGGCGGAGAAGGGCGAGGGCCAGGAACCGTAAGGGGACGACATGCTTCGAGCCTATGGGCCGATGACACACGGCGTCACACACGTGCGGCGACCCGACAGGGTGATCTAGGTTTCTGGAAACGCCCCGGTTCGCCCCGGAGCGTGGAGCGACAGCCGAGCCCGGCACCCGCCCGCGAACGACGTCCTCTGTGTCGTGCGCGGTCCCCGGCCCGACTTGTCCCCAGGAGAGAAGATGTCTTCCGAGACCGAGACCTCAGGCACTCCTCGCGTGCCGTTCTCCTTCGAGCTCTACCCACCGCGTTCGGCGTCGAGCGAGGAAGCGCTGCACGACACCGTCCGCCGCCTCGCCGCCGCGGGGCCCGACTTCCTCTCGGTCACCTACGGGGCGGGCGGATCGACCGGTGGCCGCTCCCTCGACGTGCTCCGGTTCATCCGCACGCAGACCGACGTCGAGCCACTCGCGCACCTGACCTGCGTCGGCAACAGCTACGCGGGCGCCGCGACGCTGATCCGCGAGTTCCTCGATGCCGGCATCCTCAGCTTCCTCGCCCTGCGCGGAGACCCGCCCACCGGGCAGACCGAGGACGACCTCGGCGATCTGGAGAGTGCGGCCCAGCTCGTGCAGCTGATCGACCGCGTGCAGGCCGAACGGGCTCCGTACGAGGAGGCACCCGTCCCCGGACTCCCCGGTGCCGCGAGGGTCGATCCCCGCCGCAAGGTGAACATCGCGGTCGCCGCATTCCCGAAAGGGCATCCGCGGGCCACGCACCGCACGCAGGATGTGGAGGCGCTGCTCGCCAAGCAGGCCGCCGGGGCGACCTTCGCGATCACGCAGCTCTTCTTCCACCCTGACGACTACCTGGCGTTCGTCGAACGGGCTCGCAGCGCCGGGGTCACGATCCCGATCCTGCCGGGCATCATGCCGATCACCTCACCGGCGCGGCTCACACGCGTGCTCGAGCTCACGGGGGAGGACCTGCCGAGCGAACTCGCCATCGCGCTCGACGTCGAGCCGACCGCGGAGGGTCGTCGAGAGATCGGCATCGAGTGGGCCGCACGCCTCGCTCGCGAGGTCGTCGCCGGGGGAGCGCCGGGCGTGCACCTCTACGCCTTCAACCAACACGAGACCGTCCTCACCGTTCTCGCAGAAGCCGGGATCCTCCCGGCCCTGCGTCACTAGACCCCGCCGAAAGGAAAGATCATGACCGCATTCCCCGAGGGCACCATCCTCGGCTATCCCCGGATCGGCCGTCGCCGTGAGCTCAAGAAGGCCGTCGAGGCGTTCTGGGCGGGCCGCATCGACGAGGAGGAGCTCGAGCGGACCACCCGTGAGCTGCGCGCATCGACGCGCGAGCGCCTCGCCGAGTTGGGGCTTGGACGCAAGGACTCCGCGATCCCCGAGTCCTTCTCGTACTACGACCAGGTGCTCGATGCCGCCGTGACCGTCGGGGCCATCCCGACACGCTTCGAGGACCTCCGCGGTGCCGATGGCACGGTGGGACTCCCCGCCTACTTCACGATCGCCCGCGGGGAGGGCGAGCGTGCGCCGCTCGAGATGACCAAGTGGTTCGACTCCAACTATCACTACCTGGTGCCGGAGATCGGCCCGGAGACGGTGTTCTCGCTTTCCAGTGACCGCCTCGTCCGGCAGGTCTCCGAGGCTGCCGAGGCGGGACTGGTCACGCGACCGGTCATCGTGGGCCCCGTCACCCTCCTCGCGCTGGCGAAAGCCTCGGATGACGCCCCGCAGGGCTTCGACCCGCTCGCGCGCCTCGATGACCTGCTCCCGGTCTACGTGGAGCTGCTCGCGCGACTTCGCGCCGAGGGAGCCGAGTGGGTGCAGCTCGACGAGCCGGCGCTCGTGAGCGAGTCGCTCCCTGCATCCGTCGCTCAGCTGTCGGATGCTGCCGCCCGAGCGCTGGACGTGCTCGGACGTGCAACGCAACGCCCCGCGATCCTCGTCGCCGCCCCGTACGCCGACCTCGGTGAGGTCTTCCCGGTGCTCGCGGCCGCGCCGATCGAGGCGATCGCCGTCGACCTCGTGCGCGGCGGCGTGCCCGCCCCGGCTGCAGGGCTCGAGGGCAAGACCCTCGTCGGCGGGGTGGTCGACGGGCACAACATCTGGCGCGGCGACCTCGCGCACGCGTTCGACCGGCTCGAGGCCCTCCGTGCGCTCGGCGCGGCCGTGTCCGCGTCGACGTCGACGTCGCTGCTGCATGTGCCCCACGACGTGACCGACGAGTCCGGGCTCGACGAGCGTCTGGTCTCGTGGTTGGCGTTCGCCGACCAGAAGGTCCAGCAGGTCGGTGTGCTGGCCCGGGGACTCAGCGTCGGCCGCGCGTCGATCGCCGCCGAGCTCGACGCGTCGTCCGCCGCGCTGGCGGATCGTCTCGCTGCACCAGGCGTTCGTGACGGTGCCGTCCGCGATCGTGCGCTCAGCACGGCCGACTTCTCCCGCGTCGGGTACGAGGAGCGTGAGACCGCGCAGGAGGCGCTCGGCCTGCCCGTGCTGCCGTTGACGACGATCGGCTCCTTCCCGCAGACCGGCGACATCCGGCGTGCGCGCGCCCGGTTCACCCGGGGCGAGATCCCCGCCGAGGACTACGACGACTTCCTGCGTCGCGAAGTGGCCAGCGTCGTCTCTCTGCAGGAGGACCTCGGGCTCGATGTGCTGGTCCACGGGGAGCCCGAGCGCAACGACATGGTGCAGTACTTCGCCGAGAACCTCGATGGCTTCGCGGTGACCGAGCACGGCTGGGTCCAGTCGTACGGATCCCGGGCCACGCGCCCGTCGATCCTCTGGGGTGACGTCTCGCGACCTGCGCCGATCACCGTGGGATGGTCCGCGTACGCGCAGTCGTTGACGAGCAAGCACCTGAAAGGCATGCTCACGGGTCCCGTGACGATCCTCGCCTGGTCGTTCGTGCGCGACGACCAGCCGCTCGGTGAGACCGCGAACCAGGTCGCGCTGGCGCTGCGCGATGAGATCGCGGACCTGGAGGCTGCCGGCATCGCGATCATCCAGGTCGACGAGCCCGCGCTGCGTGAACTCCTGCCGCTGAAGAAGGCGGACCAGCCCGCGTACCTCCGCTGGTCCGTCGACTCGTTCCGACTCGCGACCGGTGGTGCCGCTGCGGGTACCCAGGTGCACACGCACCTCTGTTACTCCGAGTTCGGTGTCGTGATCGATGCGATCCGGGCGCTCGATGCCGACGTGACCTCGATCGAGGCGGCGCGCAGTCGCATGGAGGTCGTCGCCGACATCGCCGAGGTCGGGTTCGACCACGGCATCGGTCCGGGCGTCTACGACATCCATTCGCCGCGCGTGCCCACGGTCGAGGAGGTCGAGTCGCTGCTGCGTCGCGCGGTGGAGGAGATCCCGACACGTCAGCTCTGGGTGAACCCGGACTGCGGCCTGAAGACCCGCGGCTACGACGAGACGACCGCCTCGCTGCGCAACATCGTCGAGGCGACGCGCCGGGTGCGTGAGGACGTGACCGTCCGGGTGTAGCCCACCCCGGGTCGACACCCTCGCAGCGGGTCGACACCCCCGCGCAGGGTCGACACCCCCGCGCAGCGTCGAGGCCCCCGCGCAGCGTCGAGGCCCCCGCGCAGCGTCGAGGCCCCCTCTCAGAAACGTATCTGGGAGGGGGCCTCGACGGTCAGCGGAGCACGTCAGACCGCTCGGAGCACAGCCACGACCTTGCCGAGCACGACGGCCTCATCACCGAGGATCGGCTCGAAAGACGAGTTGCGGGGCAGCAGCCAGGTGTGCCCGTCGCGACGGCGCAGGACCTTGACGGTGGCCTCCCCGTCGAGCATCGCGGCCACGATCTCGCCGTTCTCCGCATTGTTCTGGGAGCGGACGACCACCCAGTCGCCATCGCAGATCGCGGCGTCGATCATCGACTCGCCGGAGACCTTGAGCATGAACAGGTCGCCCTTGCCGACCAGCTGGCGTGGAAGGGGGAAGATCTCCTCCACCTGCTGGTCCGCCGTGATCGGCACGCCCGCGGCGATGCGCCCGACCAGGGGTACGAGCGCGGCATCGCCCACGGGGGTCGCGACATCGGCCGGGTTCTCGCCGCTCGCACCGGGCAGATCGATCAGGACCTCCATCGCGCGCGTCTTCCCGGGGTCGCGGCGCAGGTAGCCGCTGAGCTCGAGCTGTCCGAGCTGGTGCGTCACGCTCGAGAGCGACTTGAGGCCGACGGCGTCACCGATCTCCCGCATGCTCGGCGGGTACCCGTGGTGGGCGATCGAATTCTGGATGACCTCGAGGATCGCCATCTGCTTCGGACTCAGGCTCTTGCGACGGCGGGTCCGCGGTGCCTCCGACTCGGGGGCTGAGTACTCGCTCATGGTGCTCCTTAAGTGCGTGATCCGACGTCGCTCTTCGAATGTCGGAGGCCCGTGGTGTGGTGTTCTCATCGAAACCGTATCCGAGAAACAGTCCGATCTGGAAGATCTGTTCGAGCGTGTCGGGCGAATGGCGTTTCCGGTTTCGAAGAACACTTGACAGATGTTCGAACTCGAAGATACCTTCGGAACGTAGCTTCGCATTCACGGCTCCCGGCCGAGACGGGAATGCGAATGCTACGCCAACTTCCTCCGGGCCCATCGCCCCGAGACAGGCTAAGGAGCACGACATGAGCACCATCAGCGTCAGCACCGCAACGATCCTCCCGGCACCCGCACGCCCCCACACGCGACTGCGGCTGACGGCACGGGGTCGCGGTGTGCTGCTGGCTCTCGCCTCCGTGCCGCTGGCCATCGGAATCGCTTTCGCGGCACTCAGCGGCGGTAGCGCCATCGCCTCCGGTGCCGATGCTCCCGCCGCGAGTGTCGAGACGCTGACGGTCCTGCCCGGGGACACCCTGTGGTCGATCGCCACCTCGGTCGCGCCGAACGCCGACCCGCGTGTCGTCATCGGAGAGATCAGCCGGATGAACGTGCTCCGTGGTGGCGAGCTCCAGATCGGTCAGGAGCTCGCGATCCCGGCGCAGTACGTGGACTGAGCCCTCACCGGGATGTGCGTCATCCGCCCGACCAGCGGCCTAGCATGGGAAGGGTGACGCTCTCCCTCCACGATCTGCCACTCCGTGACGACCTTCGCGGGCTGAAGCCGTACGGTGCCCCCCAGGCCCCTCTCCCGGTCGCTCTCAATGTCAACGAGAACACTCATCCGATCCCGGAGGCGGTCGCGAGTGACATCCTCGACGATATCGCGGTGGCGATCCGCGATGTGAACCGGTATCCGGACCGGGAGTTCACGACGCTTCGCGAGGCGTTCGCGGATTACCTCGGTCATGGGCTCACCGCCGACCAGATCTGGGCGGGCAACGGATCCAACGAGGTGCTGCAGCACATCCTGCAGGCGTTCGGAGGACCCGGGCGCACCGCCTTCGGGTTCGCGCCCACGTACTCGATGTATCCGCTCATCGCGCAGGGAACGGGGGCACGGTGGATTGCCGGCACCCGGGAGCCCGACTACTCGATCACGCCCGAGGATGCGGCTGCGCAGGTACGCGCTGCTGACCCCGATGTGGTCATCCTCTGCTCGCCGAACAATCCGACCGGGACGCCTCTCGGTCTCGACGTCGTCGAAGCCGTCTACGACGCTGCGCGCGGCGTCGTCATCGTCGACGAGGCGTACCAGGAGTTCGCTCCGCACGACGCGCTCTCCGCGCTCACGCTCCTCGAAGGGCGGCCTCGGCTCGCGATCTCCCGCACCATGAGCAAGGCATTCGCGTTCGCGGGCGCGCGGGTGGGCTATCTCGCGGCCGATCCTGCTTTCATCGACGCCCTCCGCCTGGTCCGACTGCCGTATCACCTCAGCGCGCTCACACAGGCCGCCGCCGTCGCTGCGCTGCGCAACGCCGATGTGATGCTCGGCATGGTCGAGGAGATCGTCGAGCAGCGCGACAGGATCACCGCGACCCTGGAGGCCCTCGGCTACACGCCGCACGAGACGTGGTCGAACTTCGTCCTGTTCGGAGGAGTCGCCGACCCGCGCGCGACCTGGCAGCAGCTGTACGACCGTGGTGTGCTGGTGCGTGACGTCGGCATCCCCGGGCACCTCCGGGTGAGCGCAGGAACCGAGTCCGAGACCACTGCATTCCTCGACGCCTTGGCCTCGATAGGATCGGCATCATGAGCAGCCCCGCACTGACCCCGCGCACCGCCAGCCGTGTGCGCAGCACGTCGGAGTCCACCGTCGAGCTCGAACTGAACCTCGACGGGACCGGTGCGAGCCGTATCGACACTTCGGTGCCGTTCTTCGACCACATGCTCACCGCCTTCGCGAAGCACTCGCTCACCGACCTGACGGTACGGGCCTCGGGCGACACGGACATCGATGCGCACCACACCGTCGAAGACGTGTCGATCGTGCTCGGACAAGCCATCCTCGAAGCGCTCGGCGACAAGTCGGGCATCTCGCGGTACGGCGATGCGCTCGTGCCCCTCGATGAAGCCCTCGCGCAGGCGGTCGTCGACATTTCCGGGCGTCCGTACCTCGTGCACACCGGCGAGCCGGCCGGGTTCGAGCACCACCTGATCGGTGGACACTTCACCGGGTCTCTCGTGCGCCACTCGTTCGAGGCCATCACCTTCAACGCCGCACTCACGGTGCACGTGCGCGTCCTCGGCGGGCGCGACCCGCACCACATCGCCGAGGCCGAGTACAAGGCCTTCGCGCGCGCCTTCCGCCAGGCCAAGGCTCTGGACCCGCTGGTCGACGGCATCCCGTCGACCAAGGGTGCGCTGTGAGCAGCGCGCCCCGCGTCGCCGTCTTCGATTACGACTCCGGCAACGTCCACTCCGCGGTGAAGGCACTGGCCGAGGCCGGCGCAGATGCGGTGCTCACCCGAGACCGTCAGACGGCTCTCGAGGCCGACGGACTGCTCGTCCCCGGCGTCGGTGCGTTCCAGGCCGTCCGTGAGGCACTGCGTACCCACGGCGGCGACGAGATCATCGACCGGCGGTTGGCCGGTGGGCGACCGGTGCTCGGGATCTGCGTCGGCATGCAGGTGCTGTTCGAGCACGGTGTCGAGCGCGGACACGACACCGCGGGGCTCGGCGAATGGCCGGGGGCGGTCACCGAACTCAACGCTCCCGTGCTCCCGCACATGGGGTGGAACACGGTCGAGCCCGGCGCGGACAGCGTCCTGTTCCGCGGACTCGAGAAGGAGCGGTTCTACTTCGTGCATTCCTACGCCGCACAGTCGTGGGAGCTCGATGTGATCCCGCCCTTCCCGCAGCCGGTCCTCACCTGGACGACGTACGGCGATCCGTTCCTCGCCGCCGTCGAGAACGGCCCACTCTCGGCCACGCAGTTCCACCCGGAGAAGTCGGGCGAAGCGGGCATCCAACTGCTGCGCAATTGGATCGGCAGCCTCTGACTCCTCCCGTGGACGTCATCCGTTTTGTCACCCGCCCTCGGGCGGACTACCCTCGGTTCTCGTGCCCGCTCCGGGCCGCAGAGCTTCCCGAACCAAGGAATCCATGAACGACTTCGCGCAGTCTCCCTCGCTCACGCTCCTTCCCGCGGTCGATGTCGCCGGTGGCAAGGCCGTCCGGCTGACCCAGGGGGAGGCCGGGACCGAGACCAGCTACGGCGACCCGTTGGACGCGGCGGGTGAGTGGGCGGCGCAGGGCGCCAAGTGGATCCACCTGGTCGACCTCGATGCGGCGTTCGGTCGGGGCAGCAACGCGCCGATCCTGCGCAAGGTCATCAAGCAGTTCAAGGGTGTGGACATCGAGCTGTCCGGCGGCATCCGTGACGATGCGACCCTGGAAGCGGCTCTCGAGAGCGGGGCCGCCAGGATCAACCTGGGCACCGCCGCGCTCGAGAACCCCGAGTGGGCCGCCGACGTGATCGGCCGCTACGGCGAGGCGATCGCGGTCGGCCTCGACGTGCGTGGCACGACGCTCGCCGCCCGCGGATGGACCAAGGAGGGCGGAGACCTCTGGGAGGTCCTCGGTCGTCTCGAAGACGCCGGCTGCAGCCGCTACGTGGTCACGGACGTGACGAAGGACGGCACGCTTCGCGGTCCGAACCTCGAACTGCTGCGCGAGGTCACCGCCCGCACGCCGAAGCCGGTCGTCGCATCCGGAGGCATCTCGAACCTCGATGACATCGCCGCGCTCCGTGCGCTCGTGCCGCTGGGTGTCGAGGGCGCGATCGTCGGCAAGGCACTCTACGCCGGCGCCTTCACACTGGCTGAGGCCCTGGATGTCGCAGGAGACTGACGCGCACTCCTGCGGGCCCGAGTCGCACAACCACGGCGACTCCGCCGGTGTCCCCTGGGAGGGGCGCAGCTTCGAGTCGAACCCGCACGCGGCGGACGACGGCTCCGCGGACCCCGCCCTGCTGGCCGCTCTGCTCCGCTTCCGTGCGGGGAAGGGGAGTCAGGTCGAGGTCGTCGACGCATTCCGTTCCGCGCGCGTGCTGATCCCGCTCATCGCCGAGAAGGGGGAGGAGGGCGTCGCGCCCAACGGCCTGGCGGTCGACAAGACGCAGGAGCTCTCGATCGTCACGGTCGCCGCTCCCGATGGACGTCGCGTGCAGCCGGTCTTCTCGTCCGTCGAGACGATGCAGGCGTGGGATGCCACGGCGCGACCGATCCCGGTCGAGGCGCTCCGTGCCGCCTTGGCGGCTTCCGCCGAAGACACCGATCTGATCGTGCTCGACCCGACCTCCGAGACCGAGTTCGTCATTCGGCGCCCCGCCGTCTGGGCGATCGCTCAGGGGCACCCGTGGGTGCCGAGCTTCCTCTCGACAGAGGTGGTCTCCGCGCTGCAGGAGAGCGTCGCGCACGAGCTGGCGGTGATCGATGTGGCCGTCGCGGCCGGCGACCCCGACGCGCGCCTGCGTGGTCCGGAGCTGGTCGTGATCCTCGAACTGGTCGATGGGCTCGAGCGCGACGTGCTCGATGCTGTTCTCGCCCGCCTCGCCCAGCGCTGGGCGTCCGATGACCGCATCGCCGTGCTCGCCGACTCACTGACCGTGAAGCTCCGCCGCGGCGCCTGAGCGTCGCGACTCGCTCGCGTTCCGGCTGTCAGTTGACCGGACCGGTCCACTTCTCGCCGGGTCCCTTGCCGATCGGGTCGGGGATGGAGGAGGCTTCGCGGAAGGCGAGCTGAAGCGAGCGGAGACCGTCGCGCAGCGAGCGTGCGTGCATGTCGCTGATCTCGGGGGCGCCGGCGGTGATGAGTCCGGCGAGGGCGTTGATGAGCTTGCGCGCCTCGTCGAGGTCGAGCTGGGCTGCCGCGTCCGGGTCGTCGGCGAGGCCGAGTTTGACGGCAGCCGCGCTCATGAGGTGCACGGCCGCGGTGGTGATCACCTCGACAGCGGGGACGTCGGCGATGTCTCGGGTGGCCGACGACGCGGCTTCCTCCTGACGTGCCCAGCGCTCTTCGCGCTCGCGTGCAGCCTCGTCCGATGCCTGGTTCGTCACTTCGCCTTGCTTTCTGTTAGACTTTGGCGGGCTCCGGAGCGTCATGCTCCGGATCGAAAGAGGATTCACTTCCCACCCGCGCTTGCCGTTCAAGGCTACCGGGTCTTGCACTCCACCGGCTCCGTTCGCAAAGACGGACCCGGTAGACAGGGTGCGGAGCCGGCGTCTGAATGCCGGTGGGCGGGGACGATTCCGATTTCGCCCGTGATGCAGAGAGCGTCACGGTGGCCGAATCACATCGTCTAAGGAGTTCCGCATCAGCGATCCCCGTACCAATGAGCGCATCCGCGTCCCCGAGGTCCGCCTCGTCGGCCCCGCGGGTGAGCAGATCGGCGTCGTCCGCATCGAGGCCGCGCTGCGCCTCGCACAGGAAGCCGATCTCGACCTCGTCGAGGTCGCCCCGAACTCGAAGCCGCCCGTCGTCAAGATCATGGACTACGGCAAGTTCAAGTACGAGGCCGCCCAGAAGGAAAAGGAAGCTCGCCGCAACCAGGCGAACACGATCCTCAAGGAAGTCCGCTTCCGTCTGAAGATCGAGGCTCACGACTACACGACCAAGCTCAAGCGCGCCGAGGGCTTCCTCAAGGCGGGCGACAAGGTCAAGGCCATGATCCTGTTCCGCGGTCGCGAGCAGTCGCGTCCCGAGCAGGGTGTGCGTCTGCTGCGCAAGTTCGCCGAAGACGTGGCCGAGTTCGGCACCGTCGAGTCGAACCCGACCATCGACGGTCGCAACATGGTCATGGTCGTCGCGCCGCTCAAGAGCAAGTCGGAGGCAAAGCAGGAGCAGAACGCCGTCCGCGATGCTCAGCGCGCCGACAAGAAGCAGGCTGCTCGCGACGCGAAGGCCGACGCCCCGGCCGCAGCTCCGGCGGAGTAGCTCCCGCCCCCAGAACTCCCGCACCGCGGGTTGACACCGTCGCCTGAGAAGGCGCCATACGAAGGAAGAGAAGATGCCGAAGCAGAAGACCCACTCGGGTGCTAAGAAGCGCTTCAAGATCACCGGTAGCGGAAAGCTGAAGAAGCAGCAGGCCGGGATGCGCCACAACCTCGAGCACAAGTCGAGCCGTCGCACCCGTCGTCTGAACCAGGACCAGGTGCTGTCGAAGGCTGACACCAAGGTCGCGAAGAAGCTTCTCGGCCGCTGACGCGTCCGAACGCACGAATAGGAACACAGGAAAATGGCAAGAGTCAAGCGGGCAGTAAACGCCCACAAGAAGCGCCGGGTCATCCTCGAGCGCGCCTCCGGTTACCGCGGTCAGCGTTCGCGCCTCTACCGGAAGGCCAAGGAGCAGGTCATCCACTCCCTGGTCTACTCGTACCGGGACCGTCGCAAGCGCAAGGGCGACTTCCGTCGCCTGTGGATCCAGCGCATCAACGCTGCGGCTCGCCAGAACGGCATGACCTACAACCGCTTCATCCAGGGCCTCGGCCTCGCGGGTGTCACGGTTGACCGTCGTATGCTCGCCGACCTCGCGATCAACGACGCGGCGACGTTCACGACGCTCGTCGAGACGGCGAAGAAGGCTCTGCCCTCCGACGTCAACGCGCCGAAGTCGGCTGCGTAAGCACCTCTTCACACAGGGCGCTCTCCTTCGGGAGGGCGCCCTGTGGCGTTTCTCGGGGGAGGGCGGCCCTTGCGTGGATGGTGCGGGAACCGGCTGTGCGTTCCCTAGACTGTGATCGTGCTGGAGAACCCGCGTTCGCCCCGAGTCCGTGCCGTCGCCAAGCTGACCAAGCGCAGCGCGCGCACCGAGACCGGCCTGTTCCTCCTCGAGGGGCCGCAGTCCGTTCGTGAGGCGCTCACCTACCGTCCGGAGGCGATCGTCGAGCTGTTCGCGACACCGAGCGGCTGGGAGAAGCACCCTGACATCCGGGGGAAGGCTGCCGACGCCGACATCGACGTCGAGTATGTGACCGAGTACGTGCTCAACGCGATGGCCGACACGGTGACTCCCCAGGGGCTGGTCGCGGTCGTCCACCAGACGCCGACGTCGGTGCGTGACATCTTCGAAGCCTCTCCGCGACTCGTGGCGATCTGCGAAGAGGTACGCGATCCCGGGAATCTGGGCACGATCATCCGTGCCGCCGACGCCGCGGGTGCCGATGCGGTCGTGCTGACGGGGCGAACCGTCGACCCGTACAACCCGAAAGTCGTCCGCGCCACGACCGGTTCGCTGTTCCACCTCCCCGTGTCGGTCGGGGGTGATCTCGCCGACGTGGTCCGCCGTGCGCACGCGGCAGGCCTCCGCATCCTCGCGGCAGACGTGAAGGGTGACGATCTGCTCGAAGCCCGAGCGGAGGGCACTCTCGCCGAGCCGACCGGCTGGCTCTTCGGCAACGAGGCCCGTGGTCTCGAAGACGACGCCCTCGCGCTCGCCGATCGGGTGCTGAAGCTGCCGATCTTCGGTCGCGCCGAGTCTCTCAACCTGGCGACCGCCGCCAGTGTGTGCCTCTACGAGAGCGCCTTCGCTCAGCGGGCGGACTCCGCCGGCTGAGCGAAGCACACGAAGGAAGCGGGAAGCCGAGTCGATGAGGATTCTGATCGTCGAAGACGACGACCGGGTCGCCGGCGCGCTCGAAGCGTTCCTCGCGCGCTCCGGCTACGCCACGGTTCGTGCCGCGGACGGCGCGGCAGCGCTGGAACTCCTCGGCGCGGACACCGAGGTCGTCCTCCTCGATCTGGGGCTTCCCGATGTCGACGGCATCGATCTGTGTCGCCGCATCCGCGGGCGGTCGGAGGTGCCGATCGTGATCGTGACGGCGCGCAATCAGGTCGCCGAGCGCATCAAGGGGCTGCGTGCGGGCGCGGACGACTTCGTGGTGAAGCCGTATGACGTGCATGAGCTCCTCGCCCGGATCGAGGCCGTGACCCGACGATCGCGTCCGATACGCCCGGAGTCCGACGCGCGGGTCCTGTTGCACGGCGGTGAGCTGCAGATCGATCTCGTGGCACGTCAACTGTCGGTCGACGGGGTGCCGATCGACCTGACACGCAAGGAGTTCGACATCATCGCCGTGCTCGCGCGGTATCCGGGCGTCGCCGTGCCGAAGGAGCGTCTGATCCGCGAGGTGTGGAACACGGACTGGCGGGGCTTCGGCCACTCGCTCGAAGTGCACGTCGGGGCGATCCGGAAGAAGAGCGGGGCCCGGGGTCTCATCGAGACCGTCCGCGGAGTCGGCTACCGGCTGGCGGGATCCTGAGCCATGCGCCGGCGTCTGGTCATCGTCTTCCTCGTGCCCCTCGTGGCGATTCTGGTCGCGCTGGGAGGCGCCGCGGGCTGGAGCGCTGCGCGCGGTGTCCAGCAGGCCTTCTACACGCAGCAGCTCGGTGATCTCGGCTACTTCGTCACGAGCGCCCGGCAGGCCCTCCGCTCCGGCAGCGCCGCGGTGATCGAAGCGGAGGCGGCGAGGTTCCGGGAGGTCTACGGGATCGAGGTCACGGTGTTCGACCTGGGTGGGAGCATCTGGGCGGCGGGCGATGACAGCCCAGGGGTGCTCGCGGAGGAGGACGCGGAACGAGTCAGACTGGCGCTGTCCGGCCGGCGCGCGGAGCAGCCCGCGGCGGTGTACCCGTGGACGGTCGCGGATGCCGCCCTCGCCGAGCCGGTGTTCGACGACGGGGATGTGATCGGGGCGGTGCTGGTCGCCGGTGACGCCGACGCGCCGCGTGCGGCGATCCTGCAACAGCTTCTGCTCATCTCCGCCATCGCGCTGGTGCTGATCGCCCTCGGAGTGCTGCTGGTGTTCCGTCTCGCCCGGTGGGTCCTCTCGCCGGTCGGGCGGCTCGACGAGGCGATGGCGGCGATCGAGCGCGGCGAGATGGATGCGCGTGTCGCGGAGGATGCCGGTCCACCGGAGCTGCGTCGCATGGCCAGGGTGTTCAACGGGATGGCCGACCAGATCGAGCGGGTGATGACCCGACAGCAGGAGTTCGCGCTCAACGCCTCGCACGAGCTGCGCAACCCCCTCAACGCTCTCCTCCTGCGCGTCGAGCACCTGGCGACCGGACTCGGACGCGAGTGGGACGACGACGTCGAGGAGACGCGGGAGGAAGGACGCCGGATGACGAGGATCCTGGAGACGCTGCTCGGCCTCGCCCGCGGCGGACGCACCGATTCGACCATCTCCGCGGTCGACCTGGCGACGCTGGCAGCCCGTCGTCTCGACGCCTGGCGGGACGTGGCCGGACAGCGGGGGATCTCGTTGCAGACGTCAGGGGAGTCGTCCGTCATGAGCGTCACCGACCGGACGATCGTGGAGAGCGCGTTGGATGCCGTCATCGACAACGCCGTGAAGTACTCGCCGGAAGGTTCGGGCATCGAGATCGGTGCGGAGCGCTCGGGTGACGTCTGCCGGGTCACGGTCCGCGATCACGGGCCCGGGCTGACGCCGGAGCAGGCGGCCGCGGCAACGGACCGGTTCTGGCGGAATGCCGACACTCAGGACACGCCCGGTTCCGGTCTCGGGCTCGCGATCGCAAGCGACCTGCTCGAGACCGTGGGCGGGGAACTGACGGTCTCGTCGGCCGAGGGCGGCGGTCTCCTCGTCTCGCTGCTGCTCCACGACAGGACGAGGCCATGACCGCGCCGGTGCTGCGGCGACTCACCGCCGGCCTCCTCTCGTTCCTCCTGGTGGGAGCGTTGGCCGCGTGCAGTCAGCGCGCGAACGAATGGGCCGACGGGGAGTACGTGATCGCCGCCGGCGGGTCCACCGGCGTCTACTACGACTACGGCAGTCATCTCGCCGAGGAGCTGTCGGGCTCGCTGGACATCGCGATGTCGGCCGACGAGACGGCCGGATCCGTCGACAACCTGTTGCGCGTGAGCTCCGGAGAGGCTGTGATCGGGTTCGCCCAGGGCGACGCGGCCGCGGATGCCGTGGCGGGAACGGGCGCGTTCGATGACCCGCTCCCGGTGCGCGCTCTCGCGCGTCTGTACGACGAGTACGTGCAGATCGTCGTGCGCGGGGACTCGGAGATCGACGACATCGGCGACCTGGCGGGTCGGACGATCTCGCTCGGGGCGGAGAACTCCGGGGTGACGGTGATCGCCGGACGCGTGCTGGACGCGGCCGGCGTCGACATCGCCACGATCCGGAACCCGCAACTCGACCTCAGCGAGTCCATCGACGCGATGGGGCGGGGAGAGATCGACGGCTTCTTCTGGGTCGGCGGATTGCCCACACCCGGTGTGGCGGAACTCGCCGACACCTCCTCCGTCCGGTTGCTCCCGATCGAGCAGGAGTGGGTGAACGAGGTGAACGACCGATACTCGCACGCGTACCGACCCGCGGAAGTGCCGGCGGGGACCTACGGGCTCGTCGCCTCCGCGCCGACCATGGCGGTGCCGAACTATCTCGTCACGGCGTCCGCCACCCCGGACGCCGTCGCGAGGGACATCCTCGCCGGACTGTTCGAAGCACGCCTGCGTCTCGCGGCGGAGGTGCCCACGGCCGCGCTGCTGGACCGTCGCTCGGCGATCTTCACCGCCCCGGTCCCGCTGCAGCCCGGCGCGATCGACTACTACCGGGACTTCCGCGGCTGACGGCTCAAGAAATCCTCAAGAAGTCTGACACCGGGCTCGACGCTCTGCCAAGGTGAGGTCGATCGCACACGATCGGATCCTGCTGCTCAGCTGTCGTTGGGGGGGCGAGGCGGCAGGACCATCCCGCGGCCCGTGGGGGCGGGCCGTGGGGTACCCATGCAGAGCTGCATTGGCGCCGCGATCAGGTGATTACGAACGTGTAAATCTCACCGATGACCCTGGAACCCGGGGTACGACGTGGCTAGCTTGGAGAAATGATGACCTCTGATACCCCGCTCGTGGTGGTCGAGAACGTCCAGAAGCACTACGGCGAGTTCCAGGCGCTCACCGACATCGACCTGAGCGTGAACCCGGGAGAGGTCGTGGTCGTGATCGGCCCGTCCGGCTCCGGCAAGTCGACGCTGTGTCGCACGATCAACCGCCTCGAGACGATCACCAGCGGCAGCATCCGCATCGACGGCAAGGAGCTGCCCGCCGAGGGTAAGGGGCTCGCTCACCTGCGGGCGGACGTCGGCATGGTGTTCCAGTCGTTCAACCTCTTCGCCCACCTCACCATCCTCGAGAACGTGACCCTCGGTCCGATCAAGGTCCGTGGGCTCAAGAAGGCCGATGCCGAAGCCGAGGCGATGCTCCTGCTCAAGCGCGTGGGCGTGGAGCAGCAGGCGTCGAAGCTCCCGGCTCAGCTCTCGGGTGGTCAGCAGCAGCGCGTGGCGATCGCCCGTGCTCTGGCCATGCAGCCCAAGGTCATGCTGTTCGACGAGCCGACCAGCGCTCTCGACCCGGAGATGATCAACGAGGTCCTCGACGTCATGGTCGAGCTGGCGCAGGACGGCATGACGATGATCGTGGTCACCCACGAGATGGGCTTCGCGCGCAAGGCCGCCGATCGCGTCGTCTTCATGGCCGACGGCCGGATCGTCGAGGAGGCCAAGCCCGAGGAGTTCTTCACGAACCCGAAGAGCGACCGCGCCAAGGACTTCCTCTCGAAGCTCCTCACGCACTGACGGCCCACACACCGACCACACAGACCCTGCACACACAGCACACGAAGGAGACGCACATGCGACGCACACGGACACTGGCGGGCATCGGAATCGCGGCGACAGCACTGCTCGCGCTCACGGCCTGCAACAGCGGCAGCCCGTCGACGCCCGGTGGCACCGATGGCGGTGACGCCGGAGAGGACAGCACCTGGTTCGAGGTCGCGACCGACGTCCAGCTCGAGGGCAGCCCCACGTTCGACAACATCAAGGACCGCGACCAGGTCGTCATCGGTGTCAAGGAAGACCAGCCCGGTCTCGGCTACCTCGACGTGACCACCGGTGAGCGCACCGGATTCGATGTCGACATCGCCCGCTGGATCGCCGCCTCGCTCGGCTACGACGAGGACAAGATCGAGTTCAAGCCGATCGCCTCCGCCAACCGCGAGCAGGCCATCGTGAACGGCGACATCGACTACTACGTGGGCACGTACTCGATCACCGACAAGCGCAAGGAGCAGATCGCCTTCGCCGGCCCGTACTTCATCACCGGGCAGGGACTGCTCGTCGCGGCCGACGACGACACCATCAAGAGCGAGGACGACCTGAACGCCGACACCACCGTGTGCTCGGCCACCGGCTCCACGCCCATCCAGAACATCCGCGAGAACTACCCGGATGTCCCCACCAAGGAGTTCGACCTGTACTCGGCCTGTGTCGAGGCGCTGCTCTCCGGCGAGGTCCAGGCGGTCACGACCGACCAGGCCATCCTCATCGGCTACGCGGCTCAGGACCCCGACAACCTGAAGGTGGTCGGTGAGCCCTTCACCGAGGAGCGCTACGGTGTCGGCCTGGCGAAGGACGACGCCGCGCTGCAGGAGTTCATCAACACGATGTTCACCGATGGCGGCGACATCTGGCAGGCGATCTTCGACAAGAACCTCGGATCGTCCGGCATCGAAGTCAGCCAGCCGGCCGTCGACTGATCGAACAGAGGGGGCGGCTCCAGGGCCGCCCCCTCTCCGAATCGTGAAGGGGAGGGTGGCGTGGACGTCATCTTCGGAAACCTCGACCTGTGGGGCGAAGCGCTCAAGAACACGCTGATCATCTTCTTCGGCGGTGGACTGCTCGCGCTCATCCTCGGGATCATCGTCGGGGCGGCCCGCGTCTCACCCGTGCCCATCGCGCGTGGTGTCGGCACGGTGTACGTGAACCTGATCCGCAACACCCCGCTGACCCTCGTCTTCTTCTTCTTCATCTTCGGCTACCCGCAGCTCGGGCTGCCGAAGCTCAGCACCACGGTGCTGGGCATCCTGGCCATCGGCATCTACACGGCCACCTACGTGGCGGAGGTGCTGCGCGCCGGTATCAACACCGTCCCCGTCGGCCAGGCGGAGGCGGCCAGGGCGATCGGCCTCCCGTTCGGACAGGTGATGACTCTGGTCGTCCTCCCGCAGGCGTTCCGCTCGGTCGTGCCACCCATGATGAGCGTCTTCATCGCGCTTCTGAAGAACACCACCGTCGCGGCGGGCTTCTCGATCCTCGAGCTCGGAGCCGTCCGCTCCTACCTCAGCGAACGCGGAGAGAACGCGCTTTCGGTGCTGCTCTGGGTGGCCGTCATCTTCGTCGCGCTCGTCCTGCTCCTCAGCTGGCTGCAACGGTATCTCGAGAACAAGTGGAGGATCGCGCGATGACTTCCGTCCTGTACGACGTCCCGGGCCCCAAGGCGATCCTGCGCAACCGTCTGATCGGTGTCGCCACCGTCGTCGTGGTGCTCGCCTTGCTCGGTTTCATCGGCTACCGCTTCTCCGTGAGCGGACAGTTCGACGCGTCCCGGTGGTACGTCTTCACCTTCAGCGCCGTCTGGGAGCAGATCTTCGGTGCACTCGGCCGAACTCTCGCGGCGTTCGGGCTCGCAGCGATCCTCGCCATCGCGCTGGGGTTCGTGCTCGCCATCGGTCGGATGTCCGATCATGCCTGGGTGCGTGTCCCCGTGACGGCGATCACCGAGATCTTCCGAGCCGTGCCGGTCCTCGTCTTCATGATGCTGCTCTACTACGGTCTGCCCGTCGCCGGCGTCAAGATGGACCCGTACTGGGCCGTCGTCCTCGCGCTCATGGCGTACAACGGATCCGTCCTCGCCGAGGTGCTCCGCGCCGGCGTCGAATCCCTGCCCCGAGGGCAGAAAGAGGCCGGCTACGCGATCGGTCTGCGCAAGAGCGGCGTGATGCGTCTGATCCTGCTGCCGCAGGCGATCCGGGCGATGCTCCCCGTGATCGTGGCTCAGCTGGTCGTGACGATGAAGGACACCGCGCTCGGTTTCATCATCACGTACCCCGAACTCCTCTACTTCGCGAAGCAGCTCACGTCTCAGCAGGGACGCCCCGTGCTGCAGTCGGCGTTCGTCATCGGCGGCATCTACATCATCATGTGTCTGATCCTCTCCGGGATCGCCAAGTGGCTGGAGATCCGCACCCGGCGCTCGCCGCGGCTCAAGGGCTACACGCCCGATGCCGGCGGGGGAGACCCGCGCATCCATGATGGCTCCACCGTCACCGAGGTGATCGCGATGCAGCGCGGAGCGGGCAAGTTCGACGGGACGAATGCCGGCCCCGGTCCGTTCTGACCCGCACGGTGAGGCCACGAGCCCCCGGTAGACTCGACTCTCGTGTCAGAGTCTCCTGAAATCACCCCGGAAGCGGTCGAAGCCGCGGTCGCCGATGCCCTCGCGGCCATCGCCGCAGCCGCCGACACCGCCGAGCTGAAGGCGGCCCGCGCCGCACACGTCGCCGACGGATCGCCGCTCGCGGTCCTGAACGCCTCGATGCGACAGGTCGCCCCCGAGAACAAGGCCGCGTTCGGCAAGCTCGTGGGGCAGGGGCGCGGGCAGGTGACGAAGGCGCTCGCCGCCAAGGAGGCCGAGCTCGCCGAGGCGGAGGTCGCTGCGCGACTCGAAGCCGAGCGCATCGACATCACGGCTGTGCCTTCTCGCACCCGCGTCGGTGCCCGGCACCCGCTCACGCTCCTCCAGGACCAGGTCTGCGACATCTTCGTCGGCATGGGCTGGGAGATCGCGGAGGGACCGGAGCTCGAGCACGAGTGGTTCAACTTCGACGCCCTGAACTTCGACGTCGACCACCCCGCGCGCCAGGAGCAGGACACGTTCTACGTGGACCCGACATCGCGCCATCTCGTGATGCGCACCCACACGAGTCCCGTGCAGGTGCGCTCGATGCTCGACCGCGAGGTGCCGATCTACGTGCTGTGCCCCGGGCGGGTGTACCGGACCGATGAGTTCGACGCCACGCACCTGCCGGTGTTCACCCAGTTCGAGGGCCTCGTGATCGACAAGGGCATCACGATGGCCCACCTCAAGGGCACTCTCGATCACTTCGCGAAGCTGCTCTTCGGCCCCGAGGCCAAGACGCGTTTCCGCACCAACTACTTCCCCTTCACCGAGCCCTCCGCCGAGCTCGACCTGTGGCACCCGACCTTCAAGGGCGGCGCGCGCTGGATCGAGTGGGGCGGCTGCGGCATGGTCAACCCGAACGTGCTGCGCGCGGCCGGGATCGATCCGGAGGAGTACAGCGGCTTCGCGTTCGGCATGGGCATCGAGCGGGGCCTGATGTTCCGCAGTGACGTCCAGGACATGCGCGACATGGCCGAGGGTGATGTCCGATTCAGCGAGCAGTACGGGATGGTGGTGTGATGCGCGTCCCGCTTTCGTGGCTGCGTGAGTACGTCGATCTGGCAGCGGATGCCACGCCCGAGGACGTCCTCGGCGCGCTGGTGACCGTCGGCTTCGAAGAGGAGGACGTGCACCGCTTCGACATCACGGGTCCCGTGGTGGTCGGACAGGTCGTGTCGCTCGAGGCCGAGCCGCAGTCCAACGGCAAGACCATCAACTGGTGCCAGGTGGATGTGGGCGAGGCGAACGGCGGCATCCGCGGCATCGTCTGTGGTGCGCACAACTTCGTGGCCGGTGACAAGGTCGTCGTGACGCTGCCCGGTGCCGTGCTGCCCGGTCCGTTCCCGATCGCCGCACGGAAGACCTACGGTCATGTTTCCGACGGCATGATCGCGTCCGCGCGGGAGCTGGGCCTCGGCGACGAGCACAACGGCATCGTCGTGCTGTCCGATCTCGGCATCGATGCTCCTGTCGGTACCGACGCGATCGCGCTGCTCGGTCTCGACGACGTGGCAGTGGAGATCAACGTCACGCCTGACCGCGGATACGCGTTCTCGCTGCGCGGTGTGGCCCGCGAATACGCGCACGCCACCGGAGCGGACTTCCGCGATCCCGCCGAGCGTGACTTCGCCGAACTGCAGCCGGGCACCGGCCACACCACCGTGGTCGACGACACCGCGCCGGTCCGCGGCCGTGTCGGTGCGAGCGAGTTCGTGACCCGCGTCGTTCGGGGGGTCGACCCCTCGCGCCCGACTCCGCCGTGGATGGTCGCGCGGCTCAGCCTCGCGGGCATGCGTTCGCTGGGCGTGCTGATCGACATCACCAACTACGTGATGCTCGAACTCGGCCAGCCGCTGCACGGATACGACCTCGACAAGCTCACCGGCGGCATCACCGTGCGGCGCGCGACCCCGGGCGAGAAGATGACCACGCTCGATGGCGTCGAGCGCGCGCTGCACGTGGAAGACCTGCTCATCACCGACGAGTCGGGTCCGATCGGCCTCGCCGGTGTCATGGGCGGCGGCACGACGGAGATGAGCGACACCACCAGGAACGTGCTCATCGAGGCCGCGACCTTCGACCCGACGACCATCGCCCGCTCGGCACGCCGTCACAAGCTGCCCAGCGAGGCGTCCAAGCGCTTCGAGCGCGGCGTCGATCCGCTCATCCCCTTCGCGGCCGCGCGCCGGGCGGCCGACCTGATGGTCGAGCTCGCCGGTGGCACGCTCACCGAGGAAGGCGGCGCACTGTTCGCCGAGGTCTTCGTCGGCGAGATCGAGCTCCCGGCCGGATTCGTGCCGGGTCTGATCGGCGTCGACTACACCGACGACGAGATCACCGGGGCGCTGACCACCATCGGCGCTGACGTCACCGCTTCCGAGACAGGGTCCGGCTGGATCGTGATCCCGCCGACCTGGCGTCCCGACCTGACCGACAAGTGGACGCTCGCCGAGGAGGTCGCCCGCATCCACGGGCTCGACCGCATCCCCTCGGTGCTGCCGACGCCCCCGTCCGGTCGCGGGCTCACCGCGCATCAGCAGGGTCGCCGTCGCGTGGCCGATGCCCTGGCCGCCGCGGGGCTCGTCGAGACACCGTCGTTCCCGTTCACCACCGAGGTGCAGAACGACCTGCACGGTTCCGCGTCGGGGGAGCACCTGCCGAGCATCCGCCTGGCGAATCCGCTCGATGGTCAGGCGCCCTCCCTGCGTCGATCGCTCATCCCCGGTCTGCTGCAGACCGCGCACCGCAACATCTCGCGCGGGCTCACCGACCTCGCGATCTTCGAGACCGGTGTCGTGTTCCTGCCCGAGCCCGGTGTGGAGTACGGCACGGAGGATGTGCCGCCCCTGGGGGAGCGCCCGTCGGAAGAGACGCTGGCCGCGCTGAACGCCTCGATCCCGCCGCAGCACCGGTTCGTCTCGGCGCTGCTCACCGGCCACGTGTCACCGCGCCAGCCCGGTCGCCCGGCCGAACCCGCCGGTCTGGTCGAGGCGCTGGACGCCGTCCGTGTGATCGCCGCCGCCGCCGGAGTCGAGATCGACGTCGTGCAGGCCGAGCGCGCCGCACTCCACCCCGGCCGCACCGGATCCCTCCGGATCGCCGGGGAAGAGGTCGGTTACGTCGGCGAGCTGCACCCCGCCGTGGCGGAGGGCGCCGACCTCCCCGGCCGTGCGACCGTGTTCGAGCTGGACCTCGACCGCGTCCTGTCGCTCGCGGGCGGCCGTGTCGTGGCCGCGTCGCTGTCGACGTTCCCTGCTGCCACGCAGGACGTCTCGCTGACGCTGCCGGCCGAGGTGCCCGCCGCGGATGTGCAGGCGGCTCTCGCCGAGGGCGCCGGTGCGATGCTCGAGTCCGTGCGTCTCGTCGACGACTATCGCGGGGACGGGGTGCCGGAAGGCTCCAAGAGCCTGACGTTCGCCCTGCGGTTCCGTGCCGACGACCGCACCCTCACCGCTGCGGAGGCCACCGAGGCCAAGCTCGCGGGCGTCGCGGTGGCGGCCGAACGGTTCGGGGCGGCGCTGCGCGACTGAGCACGGCCTCGGGCGCGATCTGCTCTGAGCGGAAGCTCTTTCGCGGGTGGTCGATTCCTGCTGACATGAAGCCATGTCGAATGTGCTGATCCTCGGCGGTACGGGCTGGCTCTCGGGGCGGATCGCGCGTCGATGGGTCGATGCCGGTGCGGCAGTGACCTGTCTCGCCCGCGGAACACGACCTGCGCCCGAGGGTGCCGAGCTCGTGCGCGGAGACCGGGAGACTGCCGAGGCGTACGACGCACTCGCGCAGCGCGACTGGGACCATGTGGTCGACATCTCCTCGCAGGCGTCGCACGTCGCTCGTGCCGTCGACGCTCTCGGTGCGCGCACGGCACGGTGGACCTATGTGTCCTCGATGTCGGTGTACGCCGATGATGAGACGGTCGGGGCCGACGAATCAGCTCCCCGTCATCCGCCCGCCCGTCCCGGAGACGTCTACGAGTACGGGGCGCAGAAGGCCGCGGCCGAAGACGCCGTCTCGGCGCTCGGAGCGCGGGCCTTCATCGTGCGCCCCGGGCTCATCGTCGGGGACGGAGATCCGAGCGACAGGTTCGGATACTGGGCGGCGGCGTTCACGCGCGCCGGCGCGGAGCCGGTGCTGCTGCCACCGCTCGAGGGGAGAGCTGCGCAGGTGATCGATGTCGACGACCTGGCCGAGTTCATCGTCACGGCGACTCGGAGCGGCGTGGTGAACGCGATCGGTGACAGGCATTCGCTCTCCGACGTGCTGGAGGCGGTACGTTCGGCAGCAGGGCACACCGGTGACACGGTCGTCGCTGACGAGGACTGGCTCGTCGCTCGGGAGGTCGAGCACTGGGCCGGACCGCGGTCGCTTCCGCTGTGGCTGCCGCCGGAGATGACGGGATTCATGACGCGGTCCAACGCAGCGTTCCGTGCGTCGGGAGGATCGCTCCGCGCCCTCGCCGACACGATCGGGCGGGTCATCGTCGACGAGCGCGCCCGCGGCGTCGATCGGTCGCGACGTGCCGGACTCACCCGGGCGGAGGAACGCGCGCTCCTGGCCGATCGCTAGACTGCGAGCAGTGACACGGGGTGCCGCATCCGCGGCTGAGAACAGACCCGTCGAACCTGATCTAGTTCGTACTAGCGAAGGGATGTCGCGATGAGCGATCTTCTGCGTCCTGAATCCACCTCCGATCTCGTCGGCTCCGCCGCGGCGCTGTGGGAGGTGGTGCGTGAGGCTCCGCCCTTGACGCATTGCATCACCAACGCGGTCGTCACGGGGTTCACGGCCAACGTGCTGCTCGCCGCCGGTGCGGCACCCGCGATGGTCGACATCGTCGGCGAGGCCGAGCTGTTCGCCGGAGTCGCCTCCGGCCTCCTGATCAACCTCGGCACGCCCACGCCGGAGCAGCGGGCTGCGATCCTCGAAGCCGTCGCCGGCGCGACCGAGTCCGGGACACCGTGGGTGCTCGACCCGGTCGCGATCGGCACCCTGCCGATCCGCACGGCGCTGGCGCATGACCTGGCCAATCAGCGACCGACCGCGATCCGAGGCAACGCCTCCGAGATCCTCGCCCTCGCCGGCGTCAGCGCGGGTGGCCGAGGTGTCGACGCGACGGACAGCACGGATGCCGCTGCCGACGCGGCGGCTGCCCTGGCGACGAGGACGGGTGCCGTGGTCGCGGTCTCGGGGCCGGTCGATCTCCTCACCGACGGCGAGCGGATCCTGCGACTCGCGAACGGTCATGAGCTCCTGACCAGGGTCACCGGTGGCGGTTGTGCCCTCGGCGCGGTCATGGCCGCGCTCCTCGGCGCCGCCAGGGTGACGGGGCACGATGCGCTCACGGCGGTCGCCGCCGCGAGCCTCGGATACACGATCGCCGCCGAGCATGCCGCAACGACAGCGCGGGGTCCGGGCAGTTTCGCGGTCTCGCTGCTGGATGCACTCGCAGCGCTGCGCCCGGAAGACCTCGTCGCCGAGGCTCGCGTCGAGAGCGGTGCACGGTGACCGTCGATCTCTCGCTCTATCTCGTGACCGATCCCGAGCTCTGCGGTGATCGTGGTGTCGTCGAGACCGTCCGTCAGGCTGTGGAGGGTGGTGTGCGCGTCGTCCAGGTGCGGGACAAGACCGCGACGGAGGCCGAGATCGTCGAACAGCTGATCGCGGTGTCGCGGGTGATCGACGGACGGGCGCTCCTCGTCGTGAACGACCGGTTGGATGCTGCCGTCGCCGCCCGCGAACGGGGTGCGCGCGTCGACGGCGTGCATCTGGGGCAGGGCGATGCGTCCGTGCGGCGGGCGCGCGAGGTACTGGGACCCGATGCGCTGATCGGCCTCACGGCGAACAGTGCCGCGCACCTCGAGGCCGTGCTCGCCCTGCCGGTGGGGACGGTCGACTACCTGGGGGTCGGCGTGATCCGTCCCACCGCGACGAAACCGGATCACCCGGCGCCGCTCGGAGTCGACGGATTCCGTGACTTCGTCGCACGCAGTTCTCTCCCGTGCGTCGCGATCGGCGGTGTGGGGCTCGACGATGCCGAGGCACTGCGGGACGCCGGTGCAGCCGGCATCGCCGTGGTCTCGGCGCTGTGCGCGGCGGAAGACCCCGCGGCGACCGCCCGTGCTTTCCGGCGGCGGTGGCTCGCAGGTTCCGTTCCGCGTGTGCTGAGCATCGCCGGGAGCGACCCGTCCGGTGGCGCAGGGATCCAGGCCGACATCAAGTCGATCGCGGCCAACGGCGGATACGGCATGGCCGTGCTCACCGCGCTGACCGCGCAGAACACCCAGGGCGTGCGCGGCGTGCACGTGCCGCCGGCGGAGTTCCTCCGCGCCCAACTCGACGCGGTGTCGGATGACATCGTGATCGACGCGGTGAAGATCGGGATGCTCGCCGACGCCGAGGTCATCCGGACGGTCGCTGCCTGGCTCGACCGGGCCCGTCCGCCGATCGTCGTCCTCGATCCGGTGATGGTGGCGACTTCGGGGGATCGGCTCCTGGAGCCGGATGCGGAGCGGGAACTGCGGGATCTGCTCCGTCGCGCCACGCTCGTGACCCCGAACCTGGCCGAGCTCGCCGTGCTCTCGGGGCGCGACGTCGGGGACTGGTCGGAGGCGATCGCCGCTGCGGAAGACCTGTCGACGGATGTGGGGGTCGCCGTGCTGGTCAAGGGCGGACATCTCGCGGGGAACGACGCCCCGGATGCGCTGATCGACGCTCGTCACGGGCGACGTCAGGAGTACAGCGGGACGCGTATCGTCACCTCGAGCACCCACGGCACCGGCTGCTCGCTCTCCTCTGCCCTCGCCACGCTGTTGGCACGGGGTCTGGAGCCGGAGCAGGCGGTCCGCGCGGCGCGGAGCTGGCTGCGTGAATCGCTCCGTGCGGGGGAAGCACTGCGGGTGGGGCGCGGGCACGGCCCCATCAACCACTTCTCCGGACTGTGGGCGCGGGCGGACACGACGAGCGGAGTCGCTGCGTCGGAGGTCGCTGCCTCGGAGGTCGCTGCCGAGTGGTGGGAGCGCATCGCCGACATCCGCGCACAGATCGACGAGCTGCCGTTCATCCGTGCCCTTGCAGACGGCTCGCTGGAGCGCGAGCCCTTCCTCGCGTACCTCGCGCAGGATGCCCTGTACCTGCGCGAGTACGCCCGGGTGCTGTCGGAGGCGGCGCGACGAGCCCCGACGTCGGCTGAGCAGGCGTTCTGGGCGCACTCCGCCCACGGGTCCATCGTCGGCGAGCTCGAACTCCATGCGTCCTGGTTGACGCCGCAGCAGGGGGTGAGCGCTGCGACGTTCGCCGCGGAGCCGTCGGCTGCGACCACGGCCTACCTCGATCACCTCAGGTCGGTCGCATTCGGCGGGGACTACGCCGAGATCGTCGCAGCCGTCCTTCCCTGCTTCTGGCTCTACACCGACCTCGGCCGGCGCCTGCATGCCGGGGAGTTCGGCGAGTACGCGCGGGATCCGCAGCATCCCTTCGCCTCCTGGCTCGCGACATACGCCGACCCTGCGTTCGAGGAGGCGACCGAGACGGCGATCCTCTACGCGTCCGGAGCAGCCGCACGGGCGGACGCCGCGACCCGCGCGAGGATGAGCCGCGTGTTCGAGGTCTCGAGCGCGCACGAGCTGGCCTTCTTCGCCGCACCGATGGAGTTCTCGCCCGCCGGATGACGGCCCGGATTTGCGGTGGCCGCCGGGGCCGCGCTACTGTCGCGACATGCCTTCGGCCGCCACCGCTTCTCCGACGCTCGCTCCGAGCGTCATCGCTGTGCGCCGACGCCGCGGCCGCCGACTGTAGGCGACCCCGCCCTCCTGCCTGCCCCCTTTCGGCGGTGAGTGCCGGTGTCGCCGCCTCCGGCCCCGCCCCTCGGTCCTCCTTTCGAGGAAGACCCGACCGTTAAGGTAGAAGCATGACGTATTCCGTCGCCGTCTCCGGCGCATCCGGCTACGCAGGCGGCGAGATCCTACGCCTCCTGGCAGACCATCCCGACATGGAGATCCGCACCGTCACGGCGCATTCGAACGCCGGGCAACCCCTCGTCGATCACCAGCCGCACCTGCGCTCCCTGGCGCACCTCACGCTGCAGGAGACCACACCGGACATCCTGTCCGGCCACGACATCGTCTTCCTGGCGCTCCCGCACGGGCAGTCCGGTCAGTACACCGACGCGTTGGGCGACGCCCCGCTCGTGATCGACGCCGGAGCCGACCATCGGCTCACGTCGGCCGCGGCCTGGGACGCGTTCTACGGCGGTGCGTTCCATGAGGCGTGGACCTACGGCGTGCCGGAGCTCCTGGTCGACGGCGTGAAGCAGCGCGAGCACCTCCGGGGTGCGACGCGCATCGCCGCTCCCGGCTGCAACGCCTCCACCGTGAGCCTCAGCCTCGCCCCGGGAGTGGCCGCCGGGGTCATCGACGCCTCCGACATCGTCTCGGTGCTGGCGGTCGGCCTGTCCGGTGCGGGGAAGAGCCTCAAGACGAATCTCCTGGCGAGCGAGATCCTCGGATCCGCGAACCCGTATGCCGTCGGTGGAACCCACCGGCACATTCCCGAGATCCGTCAGGCGCTCGCCGCAGCCTCCGGCGCAGACCCCGACGGCATCCGGATCTCCTTCACCCCGGTGCTGGTCCCGATGTCGCGCGGCATCCTCGCCACCTCGACGGCGCCGATCGCGTCCGGCGCTACGGATGCGCAGATCCGGGACGCCTGGCAGAGCGCGTACGGGGAGGAGACCTTCGTGCAGCTGCTCCCGGAAGGACGATTCCCGCGGACCGCCGACGTGCTCGGCGCGAACACCGCACTGATCGGTCTCGCGATCGACCGTTCCGCCAACCGCGTCACCGTGGTCACCGCCGTCGACAACCTCGTCAAGGGCACCGCCGGCGCTGCCATCCAATCCATGAACATCGCGCTGGGACTGCCCGAGGCCCGCGCCCTCTCACTGAACGGAGTCGCGCCGTGAGCGTCACCGCCCCCGCAGGATTCGAAGCGGCCGGTGTCGCCGCAGGACTCAAGTCGACAGGCAAGCCGGACGTGGCCGTCGTCGTCAACCGGGGACCGCGCAAGGTCGGCGCCGCCGTCTTCACCGGCAACCGTGCCAAGGCGAATCCGATCATCTGGTCGCAGCAGGCCGTGGCCGATCGCGTCGTCGAAGCCGTCGTGCTCAACTCCGGAGGGGCGAACTGCTTCACCGGCTCCTTCGGCTTCCAGACGACGCACCAGACCGCGGAGAAGGCAGCCGAACTCCTCGGGGTCAGCGCCGGCGACGTGCTGATCTGCTCCACGGGGCTCATCGGCACCGGAGACGAGACCTTTCGGGCGAGGGTGCTCGCCGGCACGGAGCAGGCGATCGCCGAGCTCAGCGCAGACGGCGGGGACGACGCCGCTCACGCGATCATGACCACGGACACGGTCGCGAAGACGGCGGTGATCAGCCGCGACGGCTGGACCATCGGCGGCATGGCCAAGGGGGCCGGGATGCTCGCGCCCGGACTCGCCACGATGCTCGTGGTGATCACGACCGATGCCGTCCTCGAACCGCTGCAGGCCGACGAGGCTCTGCGCCGCGCGACCGGGAAGACGTTCGACCGGCTCGATTCGGACGGGTGCATGTCGACCAACGATCAGGTCACGCTTCTCGCCAACGGTGCCTCGGAGGTCGCCCCGGACCTCGACGACTTCGCCGCCGCCCTCAGGGAACTGTGTCAGGAACTCGCGGTCAAGCTGCAGGGTGACGCGGAAGGCGCGAGCCACGACATCACGATCGAGGTCCGGCAGGCGGTGTCCGAGCAGGACGCGGTCGAGGTCGGCCGGTCCGTGGCACGCAACAACCTCTTCAAGGCGGCGATCTTCGGCAACGACCCGAACTGGGGACGTGTGCTCGCCGCGATCGGCACCACGAACGCGCAGTTCGATCCCTATGACGTCGACGTCTGGATGAACGGCGTCCGCGTGTGCACCGAAGGCGGTCCCGACCGTCCGCGGGAAGAGGTCGACCTCACCCCGCGCGCCACCCACGTCGTGATCGATCTGAAGTCGGGCGAGGCCGCGGCCACGGTGCTCACCAACGACCTCACGCACGATTACGTGCACGAGAACAGCGCGTACGCCTCATGACCGACATCCAGGACACGCCGGCCGAGGTCGCCGCGCAGAAGGCCACGACCCTCATCGAGTCCCTCCCGTGGCTGAAGAAGTTCCGCGATCAGATCGTCGTCATCAAGTACGGCGGCAACGCGATGGTCTCGGAAGAGCTGCAGGACGCCTTCGCGCAGGACATCGCGTATCTCCGGTACGTCGGCGTGCTGCCGGTCGTCGTCCACGGCGGCGGTCCGCAGATCTCGAACATGCTGCAGCGCCTCGAGATCCCGAGTGAGTTCAAGGGCGGCTACCGCGTCACCAACACCGAGGCGATCAGCGTCGTGCGCATGGTGCTCACCGGTCAGGTGAACCCGCAGCTCGTGTCCAAGATCAACTCCCATGGGCCGATCGCCACCGGGCTCAGCGGTGAGGACGCCGGTCTCTTCGGCGGACGCCGTCGCGGCGTCGTGATCGACGGAGAAGAGGTCGATCTCGGACGCGTCGGCGATGTCGTCGAAGTCGACCCGACCCCGGTGCACGACCACCTCGTGGCCGGGCGCATCCCCGTGGTCTCGAGCATCGCGCCCGACCTCGACCACCCCGGTCAGTCGCTGAACGTCAACGCGGATGCGGCGGCGGCGGCGCTGGCGGTTGCTCTGAACGCCCGCAAGCTCGTGATCCTCACCGACGTGCCCGGACTCTACGCCGATTGGCCGAACCGCGACTCGCTCGTCTCGCGCCTCACATCGGAGGCCCTCATCGACATGCTTCCGACGCTCGAGTCCGGGATGATCCCGAAGATGCGCGCGTGTCTCGACGCGGTCGAGGGCGGCGTCGATGCCGCGGCGATCATCGACGGACGGGTGCCGCATTCGGTGCTCGTCGAACTCTTCACCAGCAAAGGAATCGGGACCGAAGTGGTTCTGGGAAGGAATGAGGTGACGGCATGACCGTCTGGCAGGACGATGCGGCACGCGATCTCGTGCTCAACGCGGGGGAGCGGCTCGCGCTGCTGGTCCGCGGCGAGGGTTCGTACCTGTGGGATGCCGACGGCCGACGCCACCTCGATTTCCTCGCGGGAATCGCGGTGACCTCCCTCGGGCATGCGCACCCGGCCTTCGTGGAGGCGGTGTCGGCCCAGGCGGCGACGCTCGCCCACGTGTCGAACTACTTCGCCACTCCGCCCCAGCTCGCCCTCGCCGCACGTCTCAAGCGCCTCGCCGGTGCCGGGATCGACGGACGCGTGTTCTTCTCGAACTCCGGTGCGGAAGCGAACGAAGCCGCGTTCAAGCTCGCCCGTCTGCACGGCGGCGTCGAACGGCCGCGCATCCTCGCGCTCGAGAACGGCTTCCACGGACGCACCATGGGCTCCCTCGCCCTGACCGCGAAGACCTCGATGCGCGCGCCCTTCGAGCCGATGCCGGGTGGTGTCGAGCACATTCCGGCCACGATCGAGGCGCTGCAGACGGCGATGGATGATCGGGTGGCCGCCGTCATCGTCGAGCCCATCCAGGGCGAGGCCGGTGTGGTGGAGCTGCCGGAGGGCTACCTCGCCGCTGCACGCTCGCTGACCCTCGCGCACGGCGCGCTGCTGATCGTCGACGAGATCCAGACCGGTGCCGGCCGCACGGGTGCATGGTTCGGGTTCAGTCACGAGGGCATCACGCCCGACGCGATCACCCTGGCCAAGGGCATCGGTGGTGGCTTCCCGATCGGTGCACTGGTCACCTACGGCTCCGCCAGCGCGCTCTTCACGCCGGGGTCCCACGGCTCCACCTTCGGGGGGAACCCGCTCGCGACCGCGGTCGCCGACGCGGTGCTCGCCGAGATCGAGAGTGCCGGGCTGGTCGAGAACGCCGCCCGCCGGGGCGCCGAGCTGCGTGAGTTCCTGCTCGGCATGGAGTCCCCGCTCGTCGACGGCGTGCGCGGACGAGGTCTGCTCATCGGTGCGGCGCTGTCCGCGCCGGTGGCCGGAGCCGTGGTCGCCGCCGCTCAGGAGCGCGGCCTCATCGTCAACGCCGCCAATCCGGAGACGGTCCGCATCGCGCCCGCCCTCACGATCGGTGACGCCGAGCTCGCGGAGTTCCGTGAGTTGTTCACCGCTGCCCTCGCCGACGTACAGGCTTCCCTCTCCGGAAAGGTATCCGCATGACCCGCCACCTGCTGCGTGACGACGACCTGACGCCCACCGAGCAGGCCGAGATCCTCGACCTCGCCCTCGAACTGAAGAAGGACCGCTGGGCGGACAAGAGTCTCGCGGGGCCGCAGACCGTCGCGGTGATCTTCGACAAGTCCTCGACGCGCACCCGGGTGTCGTTCGCGGTGGGCATCGCCGATCTCGGTGGTTCGCCGCTCATCATCTCCACCGCGAGCAGTCAGCTCGGGGGCAAGGAGACACCGTCCGACACCGCACGCGTGCTGGAGCGCCAGGTCGCCGCGATCGTCTGGCGCACCTACGCGCAGTCCGGACTCGAGGAGATGGCCGCCGGCACGCGCGTGCCGGTGATCAATGCGCTCTCCGACGATTTCCACCCCTGCCAGCTGCTCGCTGATCTGCTGACGATTCGTGAGCACAAGGGCGAGTTGAAGGGTCTCACGCTCACGTTCTTCGGTGATGGGCAGAGCAACATGGCGCACTCCTACGCCCTCGCCGGCGTGACGGCGGGGATGCACGTGCGCATCGCGTCGCCCGAGGACTATGCACCGCGCGCCGACGTCATCGAGGCAGCCGACCGCCGTGCGGCCGAGACCGGCGGATCGATCACGCTGTACACCGACGCGGTCGAGGCCGCCGCCGGGGCCGACGTGGTCGTGACCGACACCTGGGTCTCGATGGGCAAGGAGGAGGAGAAGATCGCGCGCATCCGTGACCTCGGCGGCTACAAGGTCACCCCCGAGACGATGACGCTCGCCGACCCGGAGGCGATCTTCATCCACTGCCTCCCGGCGGACCGCGGCTACGAGGTCGATTCCTCGGTCATCGACGGACCGCAGAGCGTCGTCTGGGATGAAGCAGAGAACCGGCTGCATGCGCAGAAGGCGCTTCTCGTGTGGCTGCTCGGCAAGAAGGACGCGTGATGACCGACTCGACGCATGAAGGCACCAACGAGGGGGCGCTCTGGGGCGCACGTTTCGCCACCGGGCCCTCGCCCGAGCTGGTCGAGCTCAGCCGTTCCACGCATTTCGACTGGATCCTCGCTCCGTACGACATCGCCGGGTCGCATGCCCATGCGACCGCGCTCGAGGCCGCGGGATACCTCGAACCCGACGAGGCACGACGGATGCACGAGGGGCTGGATGCCGTGGCTCGCCGTGTCGCAGACGGTTCCCTCCGCCCGGTGCCGACGGACGAGGATGTGCACGGTGCGCTCGAGCAGGCACTGATCGCCGAGCTGGGACCGGAGCTGGGCGGGCGTCTGCGCGCAGGTCGCAGCCGCAACGACCAGATCGCGACGCTCGTGCGCATGTATCTGATCGACCACGCCCGGGGCATCGCGCGAGACATCCTGCGCGTCGTCGACGCACTGGTCGCCCAGGCGGAGGCGCACCCGACGGCGATCCTCCCCGGGCGCACCCATCTGCAGCACGCACAGCCCGTCCTGCTCGCCCACCACCTGCAGGCGCACGGGTGGCCGCTGGTGCGGGAGCTGGAACGGCTCGTGGATTGGCGTCGCCGCGCCGGTGTCTCGCCCTACGGCGGGGGAGCGCTGGCGGGTTCCACGCTCGGTCTCGATCCTGTGCTCGTGGCGACGGAGCTGGGCCTCGACCGTCCGGCCGAGAACTCGCTCGACGGCACTGCCGCTCGTGACGTCGTCGCCGAATTCGCCTTCATCACGGCGATGACCGGTGTCGATCTCTCGCGCCTCTCCGAGGAGATCATCCTCTGGAACACCCGCGAGTTCGGCTTCGTCACCCTCGATGACGGGTACTCGACCGGTTCCAGCATCATGCCGCAGAAGAAGAACCCCGACATCGCCGAACTCGCCCGGGGCAAGTCCGGCCGTCTCATCGGCAACCTGTCGGGGCTGCTGGCCACGTTGAAGGGCCTCCCGCTCGCGTACAACCGCGATCTGCAGGAGGACAAGGAGCCGGTCTTCGATTCGGTGCAGACCCTGGAGGTCGTGCTCCCCGCGTTCGCCGGCATGATCGCGACGCTCCGCTTCGACACCGCGCGGATGGCGGAACTCGCACCGCAGGGCTTCTCGCTCGCGACCGACGTCGCCGAGTGGCTCGTGAAGCGCCGGGTGCCCTTCCGCGACGCCCATGAGATCTCGGGTGCGCTCGTGCGCGCGTGCGAGGAGCAGGGGATCGGACTGGAGGACGCTTCCGATGAGCTGCTGCTCTCGGTGTCCCCGCATCTCGTGCCCGAGGTTCGCGAGGTCCTCACGATCGAGGGTTCGGTCGGATCGCGTACCGGCGTCGGCGGCACCGCTCCGGAGCGGGTCGCCGAGCAGCGCGCCGAGCTCATCGCTCGCGCGCAGGCGGCCGCCCACGCCCTCGGCATCTAGTCGACGTCGGGGTCGCCGGCCCGCAGCGGATCAGTGGAGGTCGGTGTCTGCCGACGACCGTTCCCACCGGGTGAACCGGACCGTGAGTCCGCTGCGCGTCGGCGCGGCGAGGAACGGTCCGGCGGATGCCGTCGCCGTGCCGTCGAACGGGGCGACCCGAACGAGACGCCACGGTCCGTCATCGGCGCGGGCGCGCACGATCACGGAGTCCGCCCAGCGGCTGACGCGTACCGTGATCTCGCTCTCGAGCCACTCATCGACGTGACCGACCGACCAGTCGGAGCCCCCGGCGGTGACCACGGCGCCGAGTCCGAGGTGATCGTCGGCGTACTCCAGGCCGGTCTTGATCCAGTGCTCGTCGTCGATCCGCACGAAGACACCCGCCTGGTCGAACTGTCCGTCCCAGGGCGCGCGGAACGACACCTCCATCGCCTCGCCGACCGCGAGGGGTGCGAGCAGGGCGTGCTCGGTGTCGTGCACGAAGCCGTAGGCGGTGTGCCGCCAGGCGTCGCTGCCCTCCACGGCGGTGATGTCGAGGGGAGCCGAGCCGTCGGGGAGACCGGAGGGGGAGGCGGGGGCGGTGGTCCATGTTCCGTGGGACCAGGGGATGATGTGCGATTCAGGCATGTTCGCAGAATATAGCCATTTAGAGCATAAGTCGAGAGTTATGCGTGTTATGGTTATGCCATGGTCGTCGCGGTACTCGCAGACATCGTGGGCTCTCGCCGGCTCGACGATCGCACCGCCGCGCAGCACGTCCTCGACGACACCATAGCCAGGGTCGAGGTCGACTTCCCGCTGGCCGCGCAGCCGCTCACGCCCACCGTAGGAGACGAGCAACAGGGTGTCTACCTCGATCTGAGCGACGCGATGGTGTCGCTCCTGATGATCCAGCTGCGGCTGCCGGACGGTATCGCCTTCCGGTTCGGGATCGGGGTGGGGGAGGTGCGTCAGGTCGAATCCGTCCATCGCGAGCTCGCGGACGGACCCGGCTGGTACGCGGCCCGCGCCGCGATCGAGACCGTGCATGAGCGCGAGGGTCGCGCCGTGCCGCGCACGCGGTCCTGGATTGTCGGAGCCCCGGGGCAGGATGAGGTCATGGAGAGCACGATCGCCGCATCGAACGCCTACCTCCTCGTCCGCGACGAGCTGGTCGGCGCGATGAGCGAGCGGGAACGGCGACTCACCTACGGCCGTCTGCTCGGTCGATCGCAGCAGGAGCTCGCGGCGGAGGAAGGGATCACGCAGCCCAGCGTCTCGAAGTCGCTGCGCACCGCGGGCACGGCCGCGCTCATCGAGGGAGTGGCCGCGCTTCGAGGGGAGAGCGCATGATCGTCGCCGGCTTCATCCTGCTGGCAGTCGGCGCCGCCGACCTGGTGCGTCAATTCGCCCCGCGCCGGTGGATCGGCTACCTCACCGTCACCGTGGTCCTGCTCCTGCTCGGCAGCGTCAGCGACGCGCTTCTCCCCATGGCACTCGCGCTGGTGGTCGGAGCGCTCTGGGTGTGGAGCATGCCCACCGAGCGCCCCGCCCCTCTGGGGTTCTGGCCCGCCGTTCTGCTCGCGGTCGTGAGCGTCGGCGCCGTCGTCGGGCTCGGTGCTCGTCCAGACGCCGGCATGGTCGGCGCGGTCTGGCGCCTCCGGTCACCGTTCGGAGAAGTCCCCTTCGATCTTGCTCTGCTGGCACTGGGCGCCGGGGTGTTCCTCCTGGAATCCGCGAACCTCGTCGTCCGTGCGGCGCTCGACGGGGAGCACACCTGGCGCCCGGCAGACCCGGCCGTGAGGCCGGTGACAGCGGTCGCCGACACCGCCGCCGCACCGGAAACCGCCGCCGCACCGGAAACCGCCGCCGCACCGGAAACCGCCGCCGCCAGTGAAACTGCCGCCGCCACGGAGACAGATGCCGAGGTGGCGTCAGCCCCCCGCGATCCTCGCGGCGGATTCAAGGGCGGACGACTGATCGGACCGCTGGAGCGCATCCTCGTCCTGATCCTCACTCTCGCTGCGGCGTATCCGATCCTCGCCGCGATGCTCGCCGCGAAGGGCATCGTCCGCTTCCCAGAGATTTCCCGCGACGGGGAAACCGGTGCTCGGGCGGAGTACTTCCTCGTCGGCAGCCTCGTCAGCTGGGTGATCGCCCTCGGCGCCGCTTTCCTGGTCTGGTGGGCGGCGCACAGCTGACGGAGTCAGTTCGACGACCGGTACCAGTCCAGCTTCTCCTGGAGACGCCGCTGCTGCGCGAGAACGTCGGCGAGTTGCTTCTCGACCGTCGCGGCGTGCTCTTCGAGAAGAGCTATCCGCTCCGGAACGGTGTCGTCGCGCTGGCAGAGCTGGCCGTAGCGACGCAGGCGTTCCACCGGCATACCGGTCTCCCGGAGGCACTTGAGGAATTCCAGGAGTCCGAGCTCGGTATCGGTGTACGCGCGATGGCCGCCGGCTGTGCGAGACACCGCGGGCAGGATGCCCTCGCGCTCGTAGTAGCGGAGCGTGTCGATGCTGAAACCGGAGCGTGCCGCAGCCTCCGCCGGCGTGTACGTGGTCATGGTCCGAGCATAGGGCTTGACCTGGAGCGCACTCCAGGTTGCAGAGTGAGGTCATGACCACTCGGAACACCCCTGTATCCCCGCTCGTCCTGGGAGCGATGTCCTTCGGCACACTCGTCGATGAGGAGACCTCGTTCGCTCTGCTCGACCGCTTCGTCGAGCGCGGAGGAGTCTGGATCGACACCGCCGACTGCTACAGCTTCTGGGTGAGCGACACGGGGCAGGGCGGAGCGTCCGAGGAGGTGCTCGGACGGTGGCTCGCGGCGCGACCACATGCACGGCAGCAGATCCGCATCTCGACCAAGGTCGGCGCCGAGCCCCTGTGGCCGGGGTCGTGGCCCGAGCACCGGGCCGGGCTCTCTCCGCGTGCGATCCGCGCTGCCGTCGAGGGGAGCCTCGAGCGTTTGGGTATCGACCGGATCGATCTGCTCTGGCTCCACCAGGAGGACCGGACGGTGGCGATCGAGGAGACCGTGGATGCTCTCGCGGCGCTCACCGCCGACGCCACCGTGAGCCGCGTCGGCGCCTCGAACCACCCGGCCTGGCGCATCGAGCGTGCCCGTGCGCACGCGAAGTCCCTCGGAAGCACCCCCATCGACGCGCTCCAGCTGAACAGCACGTACCTGCGCCCGCGCCCGGGCACGCTTCCGCCCGGGGTGGCCCATCCCTTCGGCGTGCTGAGCGACGAGCAGCGGGACTTCGCGGTGGCGAACGGGATCGAGATCTGGGCCTACACCCCGCTGCTCTCCGGCGCCTACGACAACCCCGCGAAGCCCGTGCCCGAGGTGTATGAGCACCCGGGAACCGCACGTCGGCTCGCCGCGCTGGATGAGGTCTCCGACGCACGGGGTCTCGGACGGGGTCAGATCGTGCTGGCATGGCAGCTCGCGCGGGGCATCCGCCCGATCCTCGGTGGCAGCAAGCTCGACCAGCTGGAAGTCGCGATGGACGCCGCCGCGATCGCCCTGTCCGTCGACGAGATCGCTCTCCTCGACGGACCGCTGTGAGGCGATTCGCCCCTGCCCGCGCTGATAGCCTGGAGCGCGTGTCAACTGCTGATCTGACGACCGCACCCCAGGCGATCGACCCCACGTTCGAGAACGTGTGGGACGAGCTCGTGTGGCGTGGCCTGGTCCATGTGTCCACCGACCAGGAGGCGCTGCGCGCCCTTCTCGCGGGAGACCCGATCACGTATTACTGCGGTTTCGACCCGACAGCACCCAGCCTGCACCTCGGCAATCTCGTGCAGTTGCTGACGCTGCGCCGCATCCAGCTCGCCGGTCACAAGCCGCTCGGGCTCGTCGGCGGATCGACCGGACTCATCGGCGACCCCCGCCCCACGGCGGAGCGCACCCTGAACACGCGGGAGACCGTCGAGGAGTGGGTCGGGCGCCTGCGGACGCAGGTCGAGCGCTACCTCAGCTTCGAGGGGGACAACGCGGCTCGCATCGTCAACAACCTGGACTGGACCGCGCCGCTGAGTGCGATCGATTTCCTGCGCGAGATCGGCAAGTACTTCCGCGTCGGCACGATGTTGAAGAAGGATGCGGTCGCCGCGCGCCTCAACTCCGACGAAGGCATCAGCTACACCGAGTTCAGTTACCAGATCCTTCAGGGGATGGACTTCCTCGAGCTGTACCGCCAGTACGACTGCGTCCTGCAGACGGGTGGATCCGACCAGTGGGGCAACCTCACCAGCGGCACCGACCTGATCCGTCGCGCCGAAGGCGTCTCCGTGCATGCGATCGGCACCCCGCTGATCACGAACAGCGATGGGACCAAGTTCGGCAAGAGCGAAGGGAACGCCGTCTGGCTCGATGCCGCGATGTGCAGCCCGTACCGCATGTACCAGTTCTGGCTGAGCACGGCGGACAGTGACGTCATCGACAGGCTCAAGGTCTTCACGTTCCTCGGCAGGGCGGAGATCGAGGAGTACGCCGCGCTCGTCGAGACGGAGCCGTTCCGTCGCGCCGCTCAGAAGCGTCTCGCGCTCGAGGTGGTCGCGACCGTGCACGGCATCGACGCGACGGCAGCTGTGATCGCCGCATCCGAGGCACTGTTCGGGCAGGGGGACCTGACCGCGCTCGATGCCGGCACGCTCCGCACCGCGCTCGAGGAACTCCCGAATGCCACGGTCGCCGCGGATACCCCGGTGACTGAAGCGCTGGTGGCGACCGAACTCGTGGCGAGCCTTTCCGAGGCTCGGCGCGCGATCGGCCAGGGTGGCGTGACGCTGGACGGCGAACGCGTGGAAGACGAGGCCGCCACCGTCCGCGGGACGCTCCCCGGAGGCGTGTCGGTGCTGCGTCGGGGCAAGAAGACCCTCGCCGGCGTCTTCATCGGCTGATCCAGACGGATGCCGTTCACTCCCAGCCACGCGCTCGTCGCGCTGCCGTTCCTGCGGACGCCCCTGGTGCCCGCGGCGATCGCGATCGGTGCGATGACCCCGGATCTTCCGCTGTTCGTGCGGGGCGTCGGACTGAACTACACCTTTACCCACACGTTCGGGAACGTGCTGTGGACGGCGCTGCTCGCGTTCGTCCTGTTCCTGGTGTGGCGTGTGCTGCTGCGCCCCGCGGTACCCGAGCTCGCTCCGCTCTGGCTGGCCCGCCGACTTCCCCGTGAGTGGAGTGAGGGTGGGGCTGCCGCGGCGGGACGAGCCGTCGGGGTGGGGGAGAAGCGCTCGTATCCGGTCCTTCTCGCGGTGTCGTTCCTGATCGGTGTGCTCTCACACATCGTGTGGGACCTGTTCACGCATGAGGGCCGATGGGGTGTGCAGCAGATCCCCGCTCTCGATGAGATGTGGGGCCCGCTTCCCGGGTTCAAGTGGCTTCAGCACGGATCGAGCCTGATCGGTCTCGCGATCATCGGGATCTGGGCGTTGCTCTGGCTCCGTCGTCGTGTGCCGCGGCTGGACACCGCGCAATCGATCCCGCACGGGGTCCGCCTGGCGTGGTGGGTGTCGCTGCCGGTCATCCTGGTCGGAGCCTGGGCGGTGGGTCTCGCCGTGTTCGGTCCGCTCGATGCGGAGTTCACGGTTCAGCACCTCGCCTACCGTGTGCTGCCTCCGGCGTGTGCACTCTGGGGCGTGATCACCGTGGTGCTCTGCGTCGTGCTCGCGGTGCGCGGGCGTCGTCACCAGCGGGGCTGATCCGACCCCCAGGGGTGGGGAGCGTCGAACTCGAATCCGGGCAATGCCGGACGAGCGGTCGTGAGGCTCGTGTCTTCGAGGACGAAGCGGGTGACGTGAGGATCGACGGCGAAGCCGAGTGCCGCGTTCGGCTGCCGACGTCGAGGCATCAGGAGGAGTTCTGCGGCGACCCGGCGCAGCGACGTCCGAACGACCCACGAGCCATCCGGGCGTGGAGGACGCTGTCGAAGCAGCCTCGTCACCGCGGCCGCGAGGAGGTAGCCGGCGCTGTGATCGAGTGCCTGCACGGGGAGTGCTCCCGGGCGGTCACCATCGGGTGATTCGATGAGCGCGATACCGGACTCGGCTTGGACCAGGCTGTCGAATCCGGCCCGATCCGGATGCTCCGTGCCCCAGGCGCTGAGCTGGGCGACCACCAGCCCGGAGTGGCGGCGGGCGAGCTCCTCCGGATTCAGCCCGAGCCGATCGAGCGCGGCCGGACGGTATCCGAGGACGACGGCATCGGCCCGCTCGATCAGCTCCTCCAGTTGCGGGTCACGCGCATCCAGCACCGCGGACCGCTTGCCGTGTCCCGTGTCGAGATGCTGCCATTCCGGCTCGGGCAGCTGCGGTGGATCGATCCGCAGGACATCGGCACCGAGCAGCGCGAGTGTCCGCGTGCACACGGGGCCGGCGATCACCCTCGTCAGGTCGAGTACGCGCATTCCCTGGAGGGGGCGGTGCTCTGAACGGGCATCGGCCGGTGTCGAGCGCGACGAGGGGGAGGGCGACACCGCCTCCACGCGGTTGATCTCGAGCAGCGGGCGCGCACCGAGGAGCCGGTCGGTCGCGGGGGCCTCCGCCATCACCCGAACGGCCAGGCCTCCTGCGGCCGTGATGGCGGCGACGGCCGGTGCGCTCGGTTGCTCCGCGAGCACGTCGCGAACCGCCTCGGCACCTGCCCCTTCCCGCAGGCCGAGACCTGCGCGCAGGCGGGCCGCGTGATGGGGGTAGTTCCCGTGGGTGCGGATCCAGCCGTCGGAGGTTCGCCAGAACCCGGAGTACGGCGACCACACCGGCGGAGCGGCGCCGTCGACGGTGAGCACACGGTCACTTCCGTACGCGACGGCGACCCGCGCGGGGTCGAGGGACTCGGGTGAGCCACCGGCGGCGACCATCACGGCGCTGACACTGCCCCAGGCGAGAGTGGCCGTGTCCAGCCGTGAGGAGAGCGGGACGACAGGGCGCGCCGCAGACGACCGGTCAGTGACCGCGATCCCGATCTCACCGAGCACACGCTCGAACAGCTCACCGCCGTCACGCGAGCCCCGACGATCGTCGTCATCCGCTTGTGCGTGCGCCGTCTCGAGGAGCGGCTCATCCGGGGGCGTGGGCATGGCGCGATCGTACTCCGCCGCACCTGGCGCAGCCGAAACGTCTCCTGATCCGGTGGAAACCTGACGGGCGAGGCGTCGACACGCCCGGGCGGTGGCCCTCGATTTGCCAGAACCCGGGAACCCACGTAACTTATTACTTGTTCGCCCCACAGGGACGCGGAGGAGCCGAGAGCTTCACCCCCCTCAAGCGGAGAACGAATCCCTTCCACTCTCTCTTGAGAGATCTGGCGCTTGCGTCTAGGATAGGGAATCCACCCTTCTGCGACTGTCAACAGCTGCGCTGCGGATCACTGATCTGCACGGCGCGCCGATTTGACAAGCGGGACGGGGTGGGTAAGATAGAGAAGTTGCCCTGCGGGCCTGGTTGTGATGACTGGGTCGTGGGAGCATCCGATCCT
>NZ_JRKC01000081.1:0-6840 GCF_000800925.1 Microbacterium sp. ZOR0019
CCCCCGCCTGCCGCAGCAGCCACCACGCGCGCGCCGCCGCCGCGCCCTTGGCATCGTCGTAGGCGACCACCGTGTCGCCCGCGCGGACACCCCAGCGCCGAGCCGCGGCCTGGAGCGTGGCCGTCGACGGCAGCGGGTGCCGTCCGTCCGAGGGCTCTCCGTGCGTGGAGAGCTCCGTGTCGAGCACGGCGAACACGGCGCCGGGGATGTGTCCCGTGAGGTAGTCGTCGTGCCCCGCCTCCGGGCGATCCAGCCGCCACCGCACATCGATCACACGCACCGGTGCGCCCCGGGTCAACAGGTCGTTCAGCTCGACGGCACTCACGAAGTCGCTCATGCTGCGAGGCTACCGAATCCTCGGGTCACCCCGTCCTCACCTTCGAATCGCGTGAATGGCCGCATCCGGCGCCGGAATCGGACCATTTGCGCGATTCGAAAGAGGATTCCGGCCACTAGGCTCGATCCGGCAACGTCGAGAAAGGGCCCACGATGCCCTCTCGACTTCGCTGGATGCGGTTCCGCCCGGAGGAGGCCGCGCTCCTCGCGATCACCGCGGTCTGGGGCGGCACCTTCCTGCTCGTGCACTGGGCGATGGACCATTCCGGACCCTGGTTCTTCGTAGGCATCCGCTTCCTGATCGCGGGTCTGATCAGCGTCGTGATCTTCCGCCGGGTGCTGCGCGGGATCCGGTGGCGCGACGTCGGCGCGGGCGTGGCGATCGGGGTGATGATCTACCTCGGCTACGGCTTGCAGACGCAGGGGCTGCAGACGATCGACAGCAGCACCTCCGCCTTCATCACCGCGATGTACGTGCCCCTGGTCCCGCTCGCGCAGTGGGCCGTGTTCCGCACGCGTCCTCCGGTCATGGCCTTCATCGGCGCGGGGCTGGCGTTCGTGGGACTGCTGTTCATCGCCGGGCCCGACGCCTTCGCGCTCACCCTCGGCACCGGTGAGATCGTGACCATGATCAGCACGCTGCCGATCGCCGCCGAGATCATCCTGATCAGCCTCTTCGCGGGAAAGGTCGATCTCGGCCGCATCACGGTGATCCAACTGCTGACGGCCGGCGTGCTGGGGCTGCTCACGATGCCCGTGGTGGGTGAGGGCGTGCCGGAGTTCTCGTGGATCTGGGTCGGCTGCGCGGTCGGCCTCGGAGCGGCGAGCTGTCTGATCCAGCTGACGATGAACTGGGCGCAGAAGTCGGTCTCCCCCACGCGCGCGACCATCATCTACGCGGGTGAGCCGGTGTGGGCCGGCGTCATCGGACGCATCGCCGGGGAGCGTCTGCCCGTGACCGCACTCATCGGCGGGGCACTCGTGGTGCTCGGGATCCTCGCGAGCGAGCTGAAGCTCGTGCGGCGCACTCCGGCGGAACGCCCGCCTGACAGGTAGACAACCGGGAGACATCCGAGGGTCGGGGAATACTCCGCTGGAATGCGCGTTGCACCCGGCATGATTGAAACTTCAACCGTCGCTCCGGTCGCCACGGAGCGCACGCGCGTCCGGGTGCCGCTGCGCTTCGGCGACGGCTTCTCCACGACCGCCGACGTCGTCACCTTCGACGGACTCATCGACGGCCGCGAGCACCTGCTGCTCGGACTCGGCGATTGGCGTGCAGCGCTCGAACGCGCGACCGAGGGCGGGGAGGCTCCGCTCGTACGCCCGCACAGCGAGTGCCTGACCGGCGACGTCTTCGGCTCGGAGCGCTGCGACTGCGGCCCCCAGCTGCGCGAAGCCGTGGAGCGGATCGCGGAGGACGGCGGCTTCCTGCTCTACCTGCGACAGGAGGGTCGGGGCATCGGCCTCTACGCCAAGCTCGACGCCTACGCCCTGCAGGATGCAGGGCTGGACACCTACGAGGCGAACGTCGCCCTGGGACACGGCGAGGACGAGCGCGACTACACCGTGGCCGCCCAGATGCTGAACGCGATCGGCGTCGACGGCATCCGCCTGCTCAGCAACAACCCCGACAAGGCCGTGCAGCTCGAAGCACTCGGCATCCGCGTGACCGAGCGGGTGCGCACCGAGGTGCACCTGTCGGAGTCCAATTCGCGCTACCTGCAGGCCAAGAGGGACCACACGGCGCACACGCTCGACCTGTCGGCAGCGTGACACCCGGCGTGACATCCGAGGAGGACACCATGACGGCGGAGCAGCAGCATCCGCGGCGACTCGACGACACCGAGATGGACGCCTGGCTCCCCGTCATCCGGTTCGTCCAACTCCTCCCGCAGGTGCTCGACCGCACCCTGAAGGAGGAGGTCGGCCTCAACCACGCCCGCTACGCCATCCTCGTCACGCTCGCCGGGCAGGGGGACGGCATCGTCACGATGACCGAACTGGCACGCGTCGCGGGGCTCAGCCGCTCACGCCTGAGCCATGCCCTCGACTCGCTCGAGGAGCGAGGCTGGGTCGAGCGCACGTCCTGCAGCACCGACAAGCGAACCCTCTCGGCCGCTCTCACCCCTGCCGGTCGGGAGATGCTGCGCACGGCGGCTCCGGTGCACGTCGAGCAGGTGCGCGAACTGGTGCTGGATCCGCTCACCCCCGAGGAGCGCGACCAGCTCGGGGCGATCCTCGGCAAGTTGCTGCCGGGAGTCACCGCAGCCCTGTGAAGGTCCGGTTCTGCTCTGAGCAGAACCGCTCGAAGCCTCCGGAGACCCCGGTTTATCGTGAGGCATGGCCGACATCGTCCCGTTCCCGCGCACTCCTCGTTCCGACCGTCCACAGCCCCACGGACCCGAGCCCCTGTGGCGACACCTCCTGGGCGACCAGCTGCGCCGACGTCGACACGACCGCGACGAGACGCTCACCGCCACCGCGGAGACGGCCGGCCTCTCGCCGCAATACCTCTCCGAGGTCGAGCGTGGGTTGAAGGAGCCGTCGAGCGAGATGATCGCCGCCATCGCGGGGGCTCTGGACACGAGCCTGATCGAGCTCACGAGCGCCGTCGCCGAGGAACTCCGCACGACCACCACGGCCCCGCGCGGCGCCTTCGCTCTCGCCGCCTGAGCCCCGCGCGTCAGCCATCCGTCCGGCAGCGTGCTTCACCTGCCCGGCGGCGTGCTTCACCTGCCCTGCGGCGTGCGTCACCTGCCCTGCGGCGTGCTTCACCTGCATGAGCCGCGGACGGATGCATGACCACGAGCACCGCGCCACTCATGCATCCGTCCGTCACTCATGCATCCGTCCGGCATCCGTCAGGTGCGCGCGCCCAGCACGGTGTCGATCAGGCCGTAGTCCCGGGCGGCGGATGCGGTGAAGACCCGGTCGCGGTCGGTGTCGGCGCGCAGCTCCGGAACCGTGCGACCCGTGTGCTCGGCGAGGATCCCCTCCATGTCGGAGCGCACCCGCACCACCTCGTCCGCCGCGAGGATCAGGTCGGGGATCGCACCCCGGGACTGTCCCGCGGGCTGATGCAGCACGATGCGCGCGTGCGCGAGAGCGGCTCGCTCCCCGGATTCTCCCGCGGCGACGAGCAGCGCTGCGGGTCCGATCGCCTGTCCGACACACGTCGTGGCGATGCGCGGGCGGATGTGGCGCATGGTGTCGTAGATCGCCAGCGCTGCTCCGGGGTCGCCGCCCTCGCTGTTGATGTAGAACTGGATGCCGGACTCCGGGCTGTCGGCGTCGAGGTGCAGCAGTTGGGCGATCAGCGCGTTGGCGACGCCCGCATCGATGCCGGTGCCGAGATAGATGACGCGCTCGGCGAGGAGGTGCGAGTACACGTCCATGACCCGCTCCCCCCGGGGATGCTGCGCGATCACGTTCGGGATCGTGTAGCTGCTCATGCGTCCGCCCCCAGTCCGACCCGCGGGCGTCGTCGCGGCATCACCTCGGCGATCGAGGCCACGACCCCGTCGATGAACCCGTACTCCTGCGCCTGCGTCGCGGTGTACCAGCGGTCGTGGAGCGAATCCTCGAAGATGCGCTCGAGGGGCTGCCCCGTGTCGGCGGAGATGAGTCCGAGCACGGTGTCACGCATGTGGCGCAGATCATCGGCCTGCGTCTCGAGCTCGCCGGCGGACCCGCCGATCCCCGCGGACCCCTGATGCATCAGGATGCGCGCGTGCGGGAGGGCGCGTCGCTTGCCCGGCGTGCCCGCGGAGAGCAGGAACTGCCCCGCACTGCAGGCAAGGCCCAGGGCCAGGGTCGCGACGTCGTTCGGAACGAGTCGCATGAGGTCGCGGATCGCGAGCATGGACGGCACGGAGCCGCCGGGCGAGTGGATCCAGAGGGCGATGTCGGCGACGGGGTCCTCGGACGATAGTGCGAGCAGCTGCGTCATCAGCAGGGTGCCGTTGTCGTCGTCGAGCGCGCCGTCGAGCACGAGCACCCGCTCGTGGAACAGCGCACGCCGGGCCTCGGGGCCGAAGTGCGGGATGGGGTTGTCTTCGCTCATGTCCCCAGCTTCCGCTCTCGCGTGCCGCGTCCGGCGGGATTCTGCCGTGGGCGGCTCTGCCCTGAGCAGATGTCGAAAACGCGCCGTAACATCGCCGACTCACGGCACCCCTACCCTCGAGCTCATGGCGAAGCAGAAGGCACCGGCCTGGCAGTGGTCGGAAGACGGACTCAACTTCCGCACCCGCAAGTGGGTGCGCCCGGAAGACCTCAATGCGAACGGCTCCCTGTTCGGCGGGAGCCTGCTGAAGTGGATCGATGAGGAGGCGGCGATCTACGCGATCGTCCAGCTCGGCAATTACCGCGCCGTCACCAAGCACATCTCGGAGATCAACTTCGAGGCCTCCGCGGTGCAGGGCGACCTGATCGAGATCGGCCTGCAAGCGACGCACTTCGGCACGACCTCCCTGACGATGCGCGCCGTGGCCCGCAACATGATCACCCGCAAGCGCATCCTGACGATCGAGAAGATCGTGTTCGTGAGCCTGGACGACGACGGGGTGCCCACCCCGCACGGCTACCACGAGATCACCTACGATCGCGATCGGATGCCGACCGAGCGCATCGCGACCGGGACGATCCGCCTGCCCTCGCTCTGACGCGGATCCTCCTGCGGCTACGCGGGAACGGCCTCTGCCGGCGCGCCGTTGCGGGAGGAATCGGCGACGGCGAAAGCCTGCGCGAGATCCGCGATCAGGTCATCGACGTCCTCCAACCCGATCGACAACCGCAGCACATCGGCGGCCGGGCGGGCCTCGGGCGGCACGGGCCGGTGGGTGAGCGCCGCCGGGTGCTGGATCAGCGAGTCCACGCCGCCGAGCGAGACGGCATGGGTGAACAACCTCGTCGCCGTCGTCACGGCGGAGGCGGCAGCGAATCCGCCGCGCATCCGGATCGCGATCATCGCCCCCGTGCCGCGCATCTGCCGTTCCAGGATGCCGCGCGGATCGCCGTCGAGCCCGGGATAGAAGACCTCGGCGACCTCCGGCCGGTCGATCAGCCACTGCACGACCCGCTGCGCACTCCCCTGCTGGTGCCGCACCCGCACCGGCAGGGTCGTGAGGCCGCGGTGCAGCAGATACGCCCCGAGCGGATGCAGGAGCCCCCCGGTCACCGCCCGCACGCGGCGCAGCGCCTCCGCGGTCTCTTCGCTGCAGGCGACGACACCGGCGATCACATCGCCGTGGCCGCCGAGGTACTTGGTGGCGCTGTGCAGCGACATCGCGGCGCCCAGATCGATCGGGTTCTGCAGCACCGGGGTCGCGAACGTGTTGTCGACCACGACCGGCACCGACCCGGCCTGGCGCACCACATCGGCGATGTCGGCGATGTCGAGGGTCGGGTTCGCCGGGGTCTCGACGACGACGAGGCCGGTGTCCGGACGCACGGCGGCGGCGACCTCGTCGGGATGGCAGTACGTGGTCTCGACGCCGAGCAGTCCGGAGCCGAGCAGGTGATCGGTGCCGCCGTAGAGCGGACGCACCGCGACCACGTGGCGTGCGCCCGTCGCGCCGGTGTGCGCGAGGATCACGGCTGTCATCGCCGCCATCCCCGAGGCGAACGCGACCGAGGCCTCGGCGTGCTCGAGGTCGGCCAGAGCGTCCTCGAACCGGGCGACCGTGGGGTTCCAGAGCCGGGCGTAGACCATGCTGCCGTCCGCCGGTGGGCGGCCACCTGTGGCCATGGCCTCGTACGAGTCGCCCCCGCGCTCGATGTCGGGGAGTGGATTGGTCGTCGACAGGTCGATCGGCAACGCGTGCACCCCGAGACTCTCGAGGTCGGAACGGCCGCTGTGGACGGCGACGGTGTCGGGATGCAGCGGTGCAGTCATGCCTCCACGTTGCCGGAATCGCGGCACTTTTGCAGGAAGTCGACAGGATCCACCATGAATCAGGTCGGTTTCGCTATTCTGTGCAGGATCCGCCCGACGAAGGAGCCGAAGGTTGGCGAAAGCACAACTCGATGAGACCGACCTCGAACTGCTCGCGGTCCTCACCCGCGACGCCGAGATCACGAACAAAGCCCTGGCGCACCGCCTGCGTCTCGCCGAGTCGACATGCGCGCATCGCGTGCGTTCCCTGCGCGAGCGCGGGGTGATCCGCGACACCCGCATCCGTGTGGATGGCGCGGCCCTGGGCTTCCCGCTGCAGGCGATCATCAAGGTGCGGCTCGCGAATCACACGGGCGACAAGGTGACGGCGCTGTTCGATGCGCTCGCCGGGGTCCCGCGTGTGCTGCAGGTGTTCCACGTCGCCGGCGTCGACGACTTCCTCGTGCATGTGGCCGTGGAGGACGCGACGGCGCTCCGCGACATCGTCCTCGAGCACATCACCGTCCATCCCGTCGTGCGCGGCACCGAGACCCAGCTCGTCTTCGAACTGCGCGACGGCCCCGGCCCCCTCCCCCGCTGACCCCCCGTCCCGTCCCCGTCCCGTCCCC
>NZ_JRKC01000082.1:0-561 GCF_000800925.1 Microbacterium sp. ZOR0019
TCCGGCTGAGGGCGTTCACAACTCCTCAGGAATCTCCGACGAGCACCGCGCGAAGCGCCGTTTCCCTCGCGACGCACTCCTTTCTGAGGAGTTGCGATCCCCGCCGTCCCGGGGCGGGGCAACGCGAGTCGGTGACGGTCGGCCGACCGTGACCGAGCGCTACGGGCGGATGCTCTTGGAGCGATGGTTGAGCATGATGGCGCCGACGACGCTACCGATGCTTCCGATCACGATCAACACGGTCGCGAGGGTTGTCAGGGAGTTTGCGTCCCCCGGCCCGACGACGATGGTGGTGATCGCGAGCACCACTCCGAGGAATGTGAGCGCCGAGGAAGCAAGTGTGCAGAGTGTGAGCCAACGGGTACGAGTATCGCGGATGTTCTGTTTCAATCCCATGTCATTACCCCCAGCATGCGACTCCGCCGACGACGAAGATACTGATGCAGATCGCGTCATTTCCACTTGCAGCCTTGCACACGTCCAACAGCCAAGGGTCGGATCGCGAAGGTCCTCGACGCCCTCTCCGGCTGAGGGCGTTCACAACTCCTCAGGAATCTCCGA
>NZ_JRKC01000083.1:0-14126 GCF_000800925.1 Microbacterium sp. ZOR0019
GCGCTTCGCGGTCGAGTCTTACCTGGATTTCCACGGCAACAAATTCACCCGCCGCTTCGACGCCAACAGCTACATCACCCTCGTCGAGGCCATGAACTCGCATGACGTCGGGCGGGAGCGCGGGGGTGTCGAAGAAGCTCTGCGGGCGGTCACGGCGACCACGCTGGTCCTCGGGATCGACAGCGACCGGCTGTTCCCCGTCGACGGGCAGCAGCGCATCGCCCGCAGCATTCCGCACGTGATCGACGACGAGGCCGTGGTGCTCACCAGCGACTTCGGACACGACGGGTTCCTGATCGAGACCGAAGCCGTCGGGTCCCACCTCCGCCGGCTCCTCGACAGCTGAGCCTCCCGAACGCCTCAGCCTGCGACGAACCTCCACGGCAGCACGCCGGCTTCGAGGCGCCCTTGCTCCCAGGAGAAGTCACGACCGGTCTCGGTATCGAGAACACGCGTCTGGAAGAGTTCCGCTGCGCCGCCGGACGACAGTGCCGCAGCGGCATCCGCGAACGCGGACAGGCTGTGCAGCGTGACCCACGTCGGCGGGTACAGCGTCCACTCCCCCGCCCCGTGGCGCGCCAGTGCTTCCGATGGCCGCGCCCAGGCCAACTCGGCGACCTCGTCCTCAGCAGGTGACGGCACCGCGTCCGACGCCGCGGCGAGGAAGAACCAGGTGCGGATGCGGGTGGGAGCCTCGATCGGCGGCTGCCATTCGGAGAGGACGACGAGATCGTCGACCACCAGCCCCACTTCCTCGAAGGTCTCCCGGATCGCGGCGCGGCGCGCATCCTCGACGTCTCCTTCGCCGTCGCGTCGGTCCTCCGGCTCGACCTTGCCGCCCGGGAACACCCAGGCTCCTGGGAAGGATCCGCGGTCCGGTCGACGCAGCAGCAGCACCTCGAACCCGGGTTCCGCGGGCCGCAGCAGGACGACGGTGCCGGCGACGGGCAGGGAATCCTCGGGGGCAGTCATCCCGTCACTCTACGACGCGACGAGCTCCGAGACCTCGGGGCGATGCGCTTCGATGCGGTACGACAGCACGGCGATCAGGAGCCCGGCAACGGCGAGCGCTGCTCCGGTCCATGCCGGCGCGGTGAAGCCCCATCCGACGGCGATCACGACACCGCCCAGGAAGGCGCCGAGGCTGTTCCCGATGTTGAGCGCCGAGTGGTTCATCGCCGCCGCGATCGACTGGTTGTCCCCGGCCACGTCCATGAGACGCGTCTGGATGGTCGGGCTCAGCACCGAGGAGACGAATCCGACCACGAGCACCGTCAGCCCGAGGCTCACGATCCAGAACGACAGGAAGGCGAGCAGGGAGAACACGATCGCCATCGCCGCGAGTCCCCACAGCAGGGTGCGGCGCAGATCGATGTCGGCGAGGTGGCCGCCCACGAGGTTTCCGGCGGTCATGCCGAGCCCCATCAGCACGAGCACGATCGGGACCGCCCACTCGGGTGACCCCGCCACGTCCGTCACCAACGGCGCGATGTAGCTGTACACCGCGAAGAACCCGCCGAAGCCGATCGCGCCGATGCCGAGTGTGAACCACACCTGCGCCCGGCGGAACACCCGGAGCTCCTGACGCATCGTCCGCCCCGGATCGCCCGGGTGCTCGGGGACGAACAGCGCGATGCACAGCGTCGCGAGCGCGAACACCAGCGCCACGACGGCGAAGGCCGCCCGCCACCCCCACTCCTGCCCGAGGAAGGTCCCCAGCGGCACCCCGATGACGTTGGCGACCGTGAGGCCGGTGAGGATGAAGGCCACGCCCTTGGCACGGTTTCCCGGACCCATGACATCGGCGGCGACGAGGGCTCCGATGCCGAAGTACGCACCGTGCGGCAACCCGGCGAAGAATCGCGAGGCGGCGACGAGCTCGAAGGTCGGCAGCGCCACCGTGAGGGCATTGAACACCGTGAGCGCGAGAGCGAGCACGATCATCACTCGATGACGCGGGTAGCGCGCCACGAAGCCGGCGATGGTCGGGGCGCCGATGACGACACCCAGCGCGTACAACGAGATCAGCCACCCCGTCTGACTCAGCGCTTCTTCCGGACGGGTCGCCCAGAGCGCAGGCAGCAGGTCGGCGGCGATGTTGGGCAGCAGGCCCATGACCACGAACTCGGTCATGCCGATGCCGAAACTGCCGATGGCGAGAGAGAGGAGCGCCCACTTCGCCGCACCCCTCGATTCATTCGAGGGATTCACCGGATCAGCTTAGCGGCCGTCGGGGGGCACGACCGCCGGGACGCCTCGTTCTCGCGTCATGAACACGTCCACGTCGTCCTGCGAGTCGACGGTGAACCCGTGACGCTCGTAGAGGCTGCGCGCCGGACTGCCCTGGAGCACGTTGAGCCGGTACCGCCGGTCGTCGTCGAGGATCATCGCCAGGACCCGAGTGCCGACGCCTCTCCCCTGGTGCGAGGCGTCGAGGTAGAGGTGCTCCAGCCACGTGATGTCGCCGTCTGGACGGAGGGCGACGGACCCGACATCCACAGCGTCCACCACGATGATCCGCGTGTACGCCGGCTCGAACGCATCGCGGAAGCGTTGCCGGACACGCGTCGGGTCGTAGCGCCCCAGCCGCTCCAGGTCGGCGCGGAGCACGTCGGCGCGCAGCTCGGCGATCCACTCGGCGTCCTCGGCGAGCGCCGTCCGGAGAACGACCGATCCGAGCGGACGCGGATCAGTCACGGGGCTCCGCGGCAGCCGCCTCCCCGATCGCCGACTCCAACCGTTCGATCTTCGCGTCGAGCTCTCCGGAGTACCCGGGACGGATGTCGGCCTTGAGCACGAGCGAGACCCGTGACCCGAACGGCATCACCGCTTCGGTCGCGCGCTTGACGACGGCCATGACCGTGTCCCAGTCCGGACCCTCGAGCTCGGTGAACATGCTCGTCGTCCGGTGCGGCAGCCCCGACTCGCGCACGACGCGCACGGCTGCCGCCACGGCGTCGTGCACGGAGGCGTCGGTGCGCTGCGCACCGTCGGCGGGGGTGCCACTCGGGGCGACGGAGAAGGCGATCAGCATGGGTTCACTCCTGGGGGTTCGGATGACGAGCGGGCACACGTGCGAGAGCACGGATGCTCAGGATGAGCAGGACGAGGAGAATGACGTTGCGCACCGTGAGGACGGCGACGGCGAGGGCATCGGCACGCAGGAGTGCGTCGTAGCCGATCGGGTAGACGAGGCAGGTGAGCAGGCAGAGCGCGAGGACGATCACGGCGGGAACGCGCGCTCTGACCCGATCGAGCACGAGCCAGAGGACCACCGAGGCGATCAGCCAGGTCTGGAACTGCGGCGAACCGACCTTGTTGGTGACGATCAGCAGCGTGACGAGCGTGAGGGCGAGCGGAGGGAACAGCCGGGGGAATGTCGCACCGCGCGCCGCTTTCCGCGCGCCCACCACCGTCACCGCGAGGACCGAGAGCGCCATCAGGGGTGTGAGCGCGGCGGCGACGGCGTCGACCCCGGGGGCCGTGATCTGGAAGGTGAGGATCTCGAAGCTGTACTCGATATGTGCGGCTCCGGCGACCGCGAGCCAGAGGAACGGCGTGGCGGCCACGGCCTCGATCTGCAGCCCCCGCCCGGTCTGCTCCGTCAGGAACCCGAAGATCTCGGTGTCCGCGCCGAGCAGGAACAGCGTCGCGACGACCCCGGTGGTGACGACCGTGGCACCGAGAAGCACCCGCATCCTCGCGCGGAGCGCCACGACGGCCGCCAGGACCAGCGCCCCGGGCCAGATCTTGATCCAGGCGCCGATCGTGAGGAGGGCGGCACCGATCGTCGGCCGCGACACGAGCCAGAGCCCACCGATCACGGCGATCGGCACCGTGATCGCGTCGATCCGGTAGAGCGCGATGGGACCGAGCAGAAGGACCGCCGCACACCAGAACCAGGCAGCCACACGACGTGCGCGCGACGGTGAACGGCCGACGAGCACACCGAAGGCGACGGCATCGAGGATGATCACGAGCGTCGCCCATCCCACCAGATACGCATGGGAGACGCCGAGCAGGAGCACGAGCGGCGCCGACAGGGCCGCAGCGATGAGCATCGGCACGAGGGCGAGCTGCGGGTAGACCCAGGTCTCGTCGATTCCGACGATCGGTCCCCCGCTGAGCGCCGACGTCGCCCAGGGCTCGTACACGAGCACGACATCGCCCATCGGCTGACTCGGATACACCCACCCGAGCCACGCCGTGAGCAGGTGCACGAGCAGGAAGACGGCCCACAGCACGACCACCCTGCTGTTCGACGCGCGCCTCACGCGAGGACGTCCGCGATCGCGGGCGGCAACGCCGCGGCGACATCCAGCGCGACGATCGGATGCCCCGGGCTGCCGGCGGTCACGTCTGCGGCGATCCGTGCCGCGTGGCCGTGCAACCAGGCCCCCGCGGCGGCGATCTCTGCGAGCGGGGCATCGGGGTTCGCGGCGGTCACCGCACCGAGCACGCCGGCGAGCACGTCTCCGGTTCCCGCCGTCGCCAGCCAGCCCGTCCCGGCCTGGATCGCGAAAGTCGTCCCGTCCGGGGCCGCGACCAGCGTGCAAGCCCCCTTGAGGAGCACGGTTCCGCCGATCTTCGCGGCGACCTGTCGGGCTCCTTCGGCGCGTTCGCCGCCTGGTTGCAGGCGCAGACGCTCCTGGAGCCTGGCGAACTCGCGTGCGTGCGGGGTGATGAGGAAGGGGGCGCGGGCACCGGGGGCGAGATCCAGCGCTCCGGCATCGATGACGACCGGCACGGTCCCCGCGAGGATCTCCCGGAGCGCGACGCTCTCCGCATCCGTCCGAAGGGCCGGATCCGTGCCGGATCCGATCACCCAGGCATCCACGCGGGAACGACCAGCGTCCGCTCCGACCACCGTCTCCGGGCGCCGGGCGAGCACGGCATCGGCCGCCCGCTCCTCCCCCACGTAGCGCACGAATCCTGCACCGGTCCGCCACGCGGCCTCGACACCGAGCACCGCGGCACCGGGATAAGCGGCCGATCCGGTGCGGAGCGCCACCACCCCGCGCGTGTACTTGTCGTCCTCTGCGGCGGGCGCACGGAAGTACCGGGACGTATCGCTGCGTGTCCACTCGCGCACCTCGACCATGACTCCACGTTAGTGCGACGCTCCGCGAGGCGCGTCGTCGCGGTAGCGTCGAACGGTGAGTCTTCTCTTCTCCCCGCTGAGCATCCGTTCCGTCACGTTCCGCAATCGCCTCTGGGTCTCGCCGATGTGCATGTACAGCGCCGTCGACGGCCTGGTGCAGGAGTGGCACCACACGCACCTCGCGCAGTTCGCTTCGGGCGGCGCCGGACTGATCGTCGCGGAGGCGACCGCGGTGGTACCCGAGGGCCGTATCTCGCCGCGCGACGCGGGTCTCTGGAGCGACGAGCAGCGCGACGCCTGGGCGCCGATCGTCCGCGCTATCCACGAACGTGGGGCGTCCGCCGGGATCCAGCTCGCGCACGCGGGACGGAAGGCATCGACGTGGTGGCCGTGGGCACGGGAGCGGGGGTCGGTGCCGGCCGCCGAGGGAGGCTGGACGACAGCTGCGCCGTCGGCGATCGCCTTCGACGGCTTCGACGCGCCGGTCGCCCTCGACCTCGCCGGGATCGACCGCGTGGTCGAGGCCTTCGCCGACGCCGCGCGACGCGCGCTCGAGGCGGGCTTCGACGTGCTGGAGATCCACGGTGCGCACGGCTATCTGCTGCACCAGTTCCTGTCCCCCCTCTCGAACCGGCGAGACGACGAGTACGGCGGCCCGCTCGAGAACCGCGCGCGGCTCCTGCTGCGCGTCGTGGACGCTGTGCGCGAGGCTGCGGGTCCCGAGGTGCCGGTCTTCGTCCGGATCTCGGCCACCGACCACGCGGAAGGCGGTTTCGCCCCCGATGAGGCGTCCACCGTCGCCGACTGGGCCACGCAGCGCGGAGCGGACCTGATCGACGTGTCGAGCGGCGGCCTCGTGGCCCATCAGCGGATCGACGTGTTCCCCGGGTACCAGGTCCCTCTCGCCGAGACCGTCCGCCGCGGAGGCCGCATCCCGGTGTCGGCGGTCGGACTGATCACCGCATCCGCCCAGGCCGAGCAGGTTCTCGCCGACAGCGCGGCGGATGCGGTCTTCGCCGGCCGGGAGTGGCTTCGCGACCCGCACTTCGCGCTCCGCGCCGCACATGAACTCGGCGCCGAGGTCGCATGGCCGCCCCAGTACGAACGTGCGCACTGGCGCTGAGCCCGGACGGAGACACGAAGGCCGCCGACTCTTCGGGGAGCCGGCGGCCTTCGTGCGTGTGATCGGGGTCAGCGTCCGCGGAAGCGACGAGTCGCGTCCTGCACCTCTCCCACGAGCTCTTCGAGGATGTCCTCCAGGAACAGCACCGCGGTGGTGTTCCCCCGCGCGTCACGCACCTTCGCCAGGTGACGACCGGCGCGGCGCATGACCGCGAGGGCGTCCTCGAGATCCGTGTCCTCCTGGACGGGCACCATGTGGTGGATGCGCTTCGCCGGGACCGGTTCGATCATCTTGACCTCGGCATCGGGGCCCTCCGAGGCCCGGAGGATGTCCTTCAAGTGCACGTAGCCGATCGGCACGGACTCGTCGTCGACGATCACGTAGCGCGAGAACCCGTAGCGGGCGACCGCCTTCTCGATGTCGTCCGGCGTGGTCGACTGCGGAAGCGTGACCAGGTCGCTCAGGGGCACGGCGACGTCTCGCGCCTTCTTGTCGGTGAACTCGACGGCGGCCGCGACCGTTCCCGCGGTGTCCATGAGCAGGCCCTCACGCCGCGACTGGCTGACGATGGTGGCGACCTCGTCGAGGGTGAAGGTCGATGCCGCCTCATTCTTCGGCTCCACCCGGAACAGCCGCAGCACGCCGTTCGCCGTCGCGTTGAGCACCCAGATCACGGGCATGAACACCTTCGACACCCACACGAGGGGCGGGGCGAGGATGAGCACGGCACGGTCCGGCACCGAGAACGCGAGGTTCTTCGGCACCATCTCGCCGAACACCACATGAAGGAACGAGACGATCAGCAGCGCGATGGCGAACGACACCGCGTCGACAGCACCGTCCGGCCAGCCGAGGGCATGCAGCGGCACGGCCAGCAGGTGGTGGATCGCGGGCTCGGAGACGTTCAGGATGAGCAGCGAGCAGATCGTGATGCCGAGCTGCGAGGTCGCGAGCATCAGCGTCGCATGCTCCATCGCGTACAGCGCCGTCTTGGCCGCGCGCGATCCCTGATCGGCGCGGGGCTCGATCTGCGACCGCCGCGCGGAGATCACGGCGAACTCGCCGCCGACGAAGAAGGCGTTCGCGACGAGAAGCACGACGAGCCAGGCGAGTCCTGCCCAATCGTTCATCGGGTGGCCCCCTCTCCCTCGCCGAGCGGACTCGGCACGTAGCGGACGCGATCGACGCGTCGGCCGTCCATGCGCACGACCCGGAGCGTGCCGCTGTCGAGCGGAACCTCGTCTCCGACCGAGGGCACGCGCTCGAGCACGCTCATGACGTATCCGCCGACGGTGTCGTAGACGTCGCCCTCCGGAACCTCGACCCCGGCGCGACGACGCAGCTCATCGGGCCGCAACTCGCCGGGGAAGGTGATGCCCTCACGGTTGCGGATCACTCCGGCCCGAGTGCGGTCGTGCTCATCGGCGACCTCGCCCACCAGCTCCTCGACGAGGTCCTCGAGCGTCACGAGCCCTGCCGTTCCGCCGTACTCGTCGACGACGACGGCCAGTTGGTAGCCGCGTGCCCGGAGCTCGGAGATCAGGGCGTCGACGTGGACCGTCTCCGGAACACGGAGGGGCTCGGTCGCCAGCGCGCCGACAGGCACCTCCGCACGGCGCTCGCGCGGCACGGAGATGGCAGCTTTCAGATGCACGACGCCCATGATGTCGTCGAGGTCGTCGTCGTAGACCGGGAACCGGCTGTGCCCGGTGCGGCGGGCGAGCTGGATGACATCGTCGGTGGAGTCACCGGCGGCGATCGCGTGCATGCTCGGGCGGGCGGTCATCACATCGGCCGCAGTGAGTCGGGAGAACGTCAGGGTGCGGTCGAGGAGCGTGGCCGTGTCGGCCTCGAGCATGCCCGCACTGGCGGAGCGCCGGACCAGCGAGGAGAGCTCCTCCGCACTCCGGGCCCCGGAGAGCTCCTCTTTCGGCTCGATCCCCATGCTGCGCAGCACGCCGTTGGCGCTGCCGTTGAGCACGACCACGGCCGGCTTGAAGACCGTGGTGAATGCGATCTGGAAGGGGACCACGAGCTTCGCGGTGGCGAGGGGAAGAGCGAGCGCGAAGTTCTTCGGCACCAGCTCACCGAGGATCATCGAGAGCACGGTGGCGATGAACATCGCCACGATGGTCGCGATGGGCGAGACGGCTGCTTCCGGAATGCGCCAGGCCAGAAGCGTCGGCCGGAGGAGGTTCGACAGCGCCGGCTCCATCGTGTAACCGGTCAGCAGCGTCGTCAGCGTGATGCCGAGCTGGGCCGCGGAGAGGTGGGTCGACGTGTGCTTGAGGGCACTGATCGTGAGCGAGAGCCGGGACTCCCCCCGAGCCTGACGCGCTTCGAGGTCGGCGCGGTCGAGATTGACCAGCGCGAACTCGCTCGCGACGAAGAGGCCGGTGCCGACCGTGAGCAGGAGCCCCACGCCCAACATGATGTAGTCCATCAGAGGTTCCTCTCCGAGGAGAGAGGCGGACAGTGGGGCGATGTTCTACAACTGGGAGGGTCGTCCATTATGGGGACGATTGTATCGAATGAGGACGGGCTCGCGCTCGCGCTCACCAACTGACCGGCAGCGCCTTGCCCTCTTCGTATCCCGCTGCCGACTGGAGGCCGACGAGCGCACGGTCGTGGAACTCGGGCACGGTCGACGCTCCCGCGTAGGTGAACGACGAACGTACGCCCGAGGTGATCATGTCCAGCAGGTCCTCCACGCCGGGCCGCAGGGGGTCGAGGTAGATCTTCGACGAGGAGATGCCCTCGGCGAAGAGCTCCTTGCGCGCACGCTCGTACGCGTCGAGCCGGCCGAACCGCGCCTGCACCGCCTTGGTCGACGCCATGCCCCAGGACTCCTTGAAAAGACGCCCGTCGCCCTCGTGCTGCAGCTCCCCCGGAGCCTCGATGGTTCCCGCGAACCAGGAGCCGACCATGACGGAGGCCGCACCGGCGGCAAGCGCCAGCGCGACGTCGCGGGGGTACCGCACACCGCCGTCGGCCCAGACATGTGCGCCGAGCTCCCGTGCGGCCTGCGCGGTCTCGAGGACCGCCGAGAACTGCGGTCGACCGACCGCCGTCATCATTCGGGTCGTGCACATGGCCCCGGGCCCGACACCGACCTTGAGGATCGAGGCGCCCGCGTCGACCAGGTCGGCGACGCCGTCGGCGGTGACGATGTTCCCCGCCACGATCGGGAGCCCCAGGTCGAGATCGGCGACCGCGCGAAGCGCCCTCAGCATGCCTTCCTGGTGTCCGTGTGCCGTGTCGACCACGAGCACGTCGACGCCTGCTCCGGCGAGTGCCTTCGCCTTGGCGGCGACGTCGCCGTTGATGCCGACGGCCGCGGCCACCACCAGACGACCGTCAGCGTCGAGCGCCGGCCGGTAGAGAGTGGACCGCAAGGCGCTGCGTGCGCTCAGGGTGCCCACGAGGTGACCGTGGTGGATCACCGTCACCATCTCGACACCGGCGTCGGTGATGACGTCGAACGCGTGCCGCTCCGAACCGATGTCGTCGGCATCGATCGACGGCGTACCCCGGTGGACGAGGTCGCCCAGTTGCGCATCCGGCAGCGCCGTGGCGAGTCGGACTGCGGGGAGGATGCCGACGATGCGCTCCACGTCGATCGGTGCGTCGCCGCGGGCCACGACGATCCCGTGTCCGCTCGTCGCCGGAAGCAGGCGGAGCGCATCGGCGACGGACGCTTCCGGCGGCAGCACGATCGGGGTGTCCCAGAGGACCGGCTGCGCCTTCACCTCGCGAATCGCGGAGTCGAGATCCTGCAACGGCAGGTCCTGCGGAAGAACACCGAGAGCGCCGCGTCGCGCGAGCACCGCCGCGATGCGCGGACCCGTCACGGAGTTCATGTTGGCGGCGACGATCGGCAGGGTCGCGGGGGTGCCGTCGACGGGCGCCAGATCGACCTGGAGGCGGCTGCTCACCGCGGATCGGCGCGGCACGAGGAAGACGTCCGAATAGGTCAGATCGACGGCCGGCTGCGCTCCTGAGAATTCCATGTCTCCACGGTACCCAGATCCCCTCGCCACGGGCGCATGGCTTCGACGAATCCCCGAGCGAAACACGTTAGGCTTGTTGGTCGAGAGCGTGCGGGCCCGAACGCATCCTGCGACGACGTCCGCACCAGAGAGCTTCAGCGATGAAAGAGGGCGATCGAGCGTGTCGAACCAGGTGACCGGCGTCAACGGCGACGGGGGGTTCGGAGCCAATTCCTGGCTCGTTGAAGAGCTCTACGAGCAGTTCAAGGTGGACCGCGACTCCGTCGACAAGGAGTGGTGGCCGATCCTGGAGAAGTACCACTCCGACGCGGCGTCCGCGGCTCCTTCCACGGGCACGGCGACGGCTGCTCCGCAGGCGCATCCCGTCACCGCCCCGATCCCCGTGATCGGCTCGCAGCCCGTGGCACGTACCACGGCCAAGCCGGCTGCGACGGCGCCGATCCCCGCGCAGGCTCCCAAGCCCGCGCCGAAGCCCGAGGCGAAGGACACCACGGACGTCGTCGAAGAGGACAAGGTCACCCCTCTGCGCGGCCTGCCGAAGACGTTGGCCGCCAACATGGACGAGTCCCTGACCGTCCCGACCGCGACCAGCGTGCGCACGGTGCCGGCGAAGCTGATGATCGACAACCGCATCGTCATCAACAACCACATGTCACGCACCCGTGGCGGCAAGATCAGCTTCACCCACCTCATCGGCTGGGCTCTCATCCGCACGCTCGACGAGTTCCGCAGCCAGAACGTGTTCTACGCCGAGGTCGACGGCAAGCCCTCCGTCGTCGCCCCGGCCCACGTCAACCTCGGCATCGCGATCGACCTGCCCAAGCCCGACGGCACGCGCGCTCTCATGGTGCCCAGCATCAAGCGCGCCGACACCATGTCGTTCACCGAATACCTCTCCGCCTATGAAGACCTGGTCACGCGCGCCCGCGGGAACAAGCTGACCGCCGGCGACTTCCAGGGCACCACGGTCTCCCTCACCAACCCCGGCGGTATCGGTACCGTGCACTCCGTGCCTCGCCTGATGAAGGGCCAGGGCTGCATCATCGGAGCCGGTGCCCTCGAGTACCCGGCCGAGTTCCAGGGCGCCAGCGAGAAGACCCTCAACGAGCTCGCGATCGGCAAGACCATCACGCTCACCAGCACCTACGACCACCGCGTCATCCAGGGTGCGGGGTCCGGCGAGTTCCTCAAGAAGGTGCACGAGCTGCTCATCGGCCAGCGCGGCTTCTACGACGACATCTTCGCCGCGCTGCGCATCCCCTACGCCCCGATCCGCTGGAACCCCGACATCGCGGTGGACCTCGCCGAGCGCGTCGACAAGCAGTCCCGCGTGCAGGAGCTGATCAACTCGTTCCGCGTGCGCGGTCATCTGATGGCCGACATCGACCCGCTCGAATACGTACAGCGCTCGCACCCCGACCTCGAGATCGAGAGCCACGGCCTCACGTTCTGGGACCTGGACCGCGAGTTCGTCACCGGAGGGTTCGGCGGTCGCCGCGTCGCGAAGCTCCGCGACATCCTCGGTGTGCTCCGCGACTCGTACTGCCGCACCCTCGGCATCGAGTACATGCACATCCAGGATCCGGAGCAGCGCCGCTGGTTCCAGGAGAAGGTCGAGGTCAAGTACCAGAAGCCCGGCCACGACGAGCAGCTGCGGGTTCTCCGCAAGCTCAACGAGGCCGAAGCGTTCGAGACCTTCCTGCAGACGAAGTTCGTGGGTCAGAAGCGCTTCTCCCTCGAGGGCGGGGAGTCTCTGATCCCGCTCCTCGACGAGATCCTCCAGGGCGCAGCCACCGCCGGGCTCGAGGGCGCGGCCATCGGCATGGCCCACCGTGGCCGACTCAACGTGCTCACCAACATCGCCGGCAAGACGTACGGTCAGGTGTTCCGTGAGTTCGAAGGCACGCAGACCCCCGGCAACCAGCGCGGCTCCGGCGATGTGAAGTACCACCTCGGCACCGAGGGCACCTTCGTCGCCGATGACGAGTCCGAGCTTCCGGTCTACCTCGCCGCCAACCCGTCGCATCTCGAGACGGTCGACGGGGTGCTGGAGGGCATCGTCCGCGCCAAGCAGGACCGCAAGCCGATCGGCACCTTCGCGTGGCTGCCGATCCTCGTGCACGGCGACGCCGCCTTCGCGGGCCAGGGCGTCGTGGTCGAGACACTGCAGATGTCGCAGCTGCGCGGTTACCGCACGGGCGGCACGATCCACGTCGTCGTGAACAACCAGGTCGGCTTCACCACCACCCCGAACGACGGTCGCACCTCGATCTACTCGACCGATGTGGCCAAGACGATCCAGGCGCCGGTGTTCCATGTGAACGGCGATGACCCCGAGGCCGTCATCCACGTCGCCCAGCTCGCGTTCGAGTATCGCGAGCGTTTCCACCGCGACGTCGTGATCGACCTCGTCTGCTACCGCCGACGCGGCCACAACGAGGGTGACGACCCCTCGATGACGCAGCCGCTCATGACCGACCTCATCCAGGCCAAGCGCTCGGTGCGCCGCCTGTACACGGAGTCGCTCGTCGGTCGTGGCGACATCACGGAGCAGGAGTACGACGAGGCCAAGGCCGACTTCCAGAACCGTCTGGAGATCGCCTTCGCCGAGACGCACGCAGCCGAGACCGGCGCCCTGGACGTGACCCCGGACGCCCCGCCCGTCGATGACACGGTCGGTGCTCCGGACGTGACGGGTGTGCCGAGCGAGGTCATCCAGCTGATCGGTGACGCGTTCGTGAACAAGCCCGGCGGCTTCACGGTGCACCCGAAGATCCAGCAACTGCTGGAGAAGCGTCTCGACATGAGCCGCAACGGAGGCATCGACTGGGGCTTCGGAGAGCTGTTGGCGTTCGGCTCCCTGCTCGTCGAGGGCACTCCGGTGCGACTCGCGGGCCAGGATGCGCGTCGCGGAACCTTCGTGCAGCGGCATGCGACCCTGCACGACCGCGCGAACGGCCAGGAGTGGCTGCCGCTGTCGAACCTGTCGGACGCCCAGGGCCGCTTCTTCGTCTACGACTCGCTGCTGAGCGAGTACGCCGCCCTCGGGTTCGAGTACGGCTACTCGGTGGAGGCGCCGGAAGCCCTCGTCCTGTGGGAAGCACAGTTCGGCGACTTCGTGAACGGTGCTCAGTCGGTCATCGACGAGTACATCTCGGCAGCCGAGCAGAAGTGGGGCCAGCAGTCCAGCGTGACCCTGCTCCTCCCCCACGGCTATGAGGGCCAGGGCCCCGACCACTCCTCGGCGCGGATCGAGCGTTTCCTGCAGCTGTGCGCGCAGGAGAACATGATCGTCTCCCGTCCGTCGACGCCTGCGTCGTACTTCCACCTCCTGCGGCGCCAGGCGTACGCCCGTCCGCGCAAGCCGCTGATCGTCTTCACTCCGAAGGCGATGCTGCGCCTGCGGGGCGCGACGAGCCCGGTCGAGGCCTTCACCCAGGGTCGGTTCGAACCGGTCATCGACGACGACCGCGGTCTCGACCGCGCGGCCGTCAAGCGCGTGCTCGTGCACTCGGGCAAGGTGCACTGGGATCTGCGCGCCGAGCTCGAGAAGAACCCGAACCCCGAGGTCGCGCTCGTCCGGCTCGAGCAGCTGTACCCGACGCCGATCGACGAGCTCAAGACGATCACCGACTCCTACCCCGGCGCCGAGCTCGTGTGGGTCCAGGAGGAGCCGGAGAACCAGGGCGCCTGGCCGTTCCTCGCGCTCGCCTTCGCGGACGTCCCGGGAGACCGGTCGTTCCGTCCCGTCTCGCGCCCCGCGTCCGCCTCGCCGGCGACGGGCTCGTCGAAGGTGCACGCGGCCGAGCAGGCCGAACTGATCCACGCGGCCGTCACGCTCGACTGATCCGCAGACGAGGACGGGCGCCGCGACTTCGGTCGCGGCGCCCGT
>NZ_JRKC01000084.1:0-9614 GCF_000800925.1 Microbacterium sp. ZOR0019
GGCAAGGGGCGCGGCGGGTGCGGGCAGTCCGTATCGGCGGTAGACCCAGCGTCGCGCGTCTTCGAGTGGATACGTGTCACCGAACACCGCGAACTTCACGAAGACGCCTTCGAGGGTGCTGCGGAACATGATCTCCTCGAGCTCCGGATCCTCGGCGCCCCGCGCGCGGAACAGCTCCCGCATGGCATCCTCCGCTGCCGTCACGCGTACTTCGTGTCGGAGCTCCGACTCGGCGAACAGCCGGTGCGTCGACGGCTGCTGCTGCATCGCGAGCACCGCCCGCTCCAGCGGTGTCGCGTAGCCCGTCGCCCCGAGCGCCCCGTCGATCACGGCAGCGAGCATCTCGTCCGGCGTGCCTTCGACCCGGGCGAAGCCGAGCACGGTCTCGAACCAGCGATCGATGACGGCCGCGATGAGCTGCTCCTTGCCGCCGAAGTGATAGTTGACGAGCCCCTGGGCCACACCGGCGCGCGTCGTGATCTCCGCGATGCTGGCACCGGCGACACCGCGTTCGGAGAAGGCCGCGATCGCCGCCTGCAGGATGCTCTCCCTGGTACGCTCGCGCGCCCGCCGATACTGCTCGTCGGAACGTGCCATGCGGCTTCCCCCCTCCCGTGTTCCGCCGTGTCCCTGCCCCCGATCACGTGCCGCCCGAGTCAGGCCGAGGCGCGCACCACGAGCTCGGTGGACAGGATCGTCGTGGTGGGCGGGTCCTCGCCCGCGAGACGCGACAGCAGGACCCGGGCCATGGCCTCGCCCTGCGCGTACATCGGCTGACGCATCGTGGTCAGCTGCGGATCCGTGCTGACGGCGACCGAAGAATCGTCGAAGCCCACCAGGGCGATGTCCTCCGGAACCCGCAGGCCCGACGCACGCAGCGCCGTCAAGGCGCCACGGGCCATCAGGTCGCTCGCGACGAAGATGGCGTCGGGGCGACCGCCGGCGAGAAGGCGTCGAGCGGCGTCCGCCCCGCTCGTCTCGCTGTAGTCCCCCTCCTCCTCCGCGTACGGGGAGAGACCGGCATCCTTCAGCGCCTCGCGGAACCCCTGCACGCGGTCGACCGACGCGACCATCGTCAGCGGCCCCGAGATCGTCGCGATGCGCGTACGGCCGATGTCGATGAGGCGCTGAGTGGCATTGCGCGCTCCGGTGACGTTGTCGACGTCGACCACGTAGTCGCCCTCATGGCGTCGCACCGGCCGACCGCCGAAGACGACGGGGACGGCATCCGCGATCCGATCGACGAAGGCGTCGCTCGTGTGATGCGAGACGATCAGCGCGCCGTCGACTCCGCCGTTGCGCACGAAGCTGGTCATCTTGTCACCGGGATCGTCGCTCGCGATCAGCAGGTTGAGCAGGTAGTCCGAGCTGCCGAGCGCCCCCGTGATGCCGGCGACGATCGCTGCGAAGAACGGGTCGCCGAAGAAGCGGGTCGTGTCCTCGGGGATGATCAGGGCGATCGCGTGCGTCTGCCTCGACGCCAGCGAGCGTGCCGCACGGTTGGGCACGTAGTTCAGCTCGTCGATCGCGGCCCGCACGGCGGCCAGGGCCTCCGGGCTCACGGACGTCGATCCGTTCACCACCCGCGACACGGTGGACCGGGATACTCCGGCGGTGGATGCCACCTCTTCGATGGTCGCTCGGGGCGACATCAGCGTACGCACTCTTCCATCGCCCTATTGTCGCTGACCATCTCCCTTCGAATCACGCAAATGGTCGCATCTCGACCACGGATCGAGCCATTCACGCGATTCGAACGGGGAGGAGGCCGCCCTACAGAGCGCGAGCGGCGATGATCCGGGCGTACTCGCGACCGGAGTCCTTGAGCGTGCGCTCCTGGGTGTCGTAGTCGACACGGACGATGCCGAAGCGCTTGTCGTAGCCCCACGCCCACTCGAAGTTGTCGAAGAGCGACCAGTAGAAGTAGCCACGCACGTCGACACCCGCATCCGCCGCATCGAGCACCGCGCCGAGGTGCAGACGCAGGAATTCGGTGCGGTCGGCATCGTGCACACGCTTCTCGTCGCCCTCGACCACCACGACGTCGTCATAGGCCGCGCCGTTCTCGGTCATGGAGAGCACGGTGCCCGCAGGCTCGGCGTATTCGGTCCAGATCCGCTGCAGCACGCGGGTGAGGCCCTCGGGCTGCACCTCCCAGTTCTGCGCGGTGCGCGGCAGACCCCGCTCGACCGCGTGGATGCCCTCGCTGGACGGATACGGGCTGCGCCGGACGCGATCGGTGTCCGGCTCCGCGGAGACCGGCCCCTCGGCCGGTGCCGTACCGGACACGAAGTCGCCGTGGTAGTAGTTCACGCCCTGGGTGTCGATGCGCTGCGCGATGGTCTCGAGGTCACCGTCATGGACGGCCGCCTCGAACCGCGCGACCGCCTCGGCATCGACCGCACGGATGTCCTCGACGATGTCGGCCGGATAGCTGCCGCGGTAGATCGGATCGAGGAACCAGCGGTTGAACTGCCCGTCCACCCGGCGGGCGGCATCGACGTCGGCCGGGTTCTGCGGATCGGCGGGATCGGCGACCGTGTGGTTCAGCGTGATGCCGAGGTTGAGCGACGCATCGCGACCGCGCAGCTCCTGCACGGTGCTGCCGTGTGCGAGCAGCAGATGGTGCGCGGCGAGCAGCCCCTCCGCGACGCTGGTGTGACCCGGCGCGTGCTCGCCCGCCGTGTAGGAGAGGAACGACGAGCACCACGGCTCGTTCAGCGTCGTCCACACGTTCACCCGGTCGCCCAGCGCATCGTGCATCGTTCCCGCGTAGTCGAGGAACCGATCGACCGTGTCACGGTTCGTCCATCCCCCGCCCTCCTGCAGCGCCTGCGGCATGTCCCAGTGGTACAGCGTCAACCAGGGCAGGATGTCGGCGCCGAGGAGCTCGTCGACCAGTCGTTCGTAGAAGTCGACCCCGGCGAGGTTCACCGCACCGCCGTCCGGCCGCACCCGCGACCACGACGTCGAGAACCGGTACGTCTGCAGGCCGAGCTCCTTCATGAGCGCGACGTCCTGCGGGTAGCGGTGGTAGTGGTCGCAGGCCACGTCGCCGTTCTCTGCGCCGATCACGGCACCGGGCACACGGGCGAACGCATCCCAGATCGACGCGGTGCGCCCGTCCTCGAACGCCGCCCCCTCGATCTGGTACGCCGCCGTCGCGGCACCGAAGAGGAAGTTCTCGGGGAAGGAGCGGGTCATACGGGTCATCCTTTCACCGCGCCCGCCATGATGCCACTGACCAGCTGGCGACCCGCGACCACGAAGAGCACGAGCAGCGGAAGGGTCGCGAGCACCGCGCCGGCGAGCACGATCGAGTAGTCGATGTAGTACCCCGACTGCAGCTGGCTGAGGGCCGTCTGCAGCGTCGGGTTCTGGGGGGAGAGCACGATCAACGGCCACAGGTAGTCGGTCCACGCGGTCATGAAGGTGAAGAGTCCGAGGATCGCCATGGCCGGTCGCGCCGCCGGGAGGCCCACCGTCAGGAAGGTCCGGAACTGGTTCGCCCCGTCCATCCGCGCGGCCTCGATCAACTCGTCCGGGATCACGTCGACCAGATACTGGCGCATGAAGAAGACACCGAACGCGGTGACCAGGGTCGGCACGATCACCGCGCCGATCGTCCCGGTCCAGCCGAGTTCGCGCATCAGCATGAACAGCGGGATGATGCCGAGCTGTGTCGGGATCGCCATGGTCGCGATCACGAAGATCATCAGCCCGTCGCGACCCTTGAAGCGCAGTTTCGCGAAGGCGTACCCGGCGAGCGTCGAGAACGTGACGACCGAGAGCGTGATGATGCCCGAGATCAGGAACGAGTTGCCGAGCGCGAGCCAGAACGGGATCGCATCGAACACCTGAGCCGCGTTGGTGAGGAAGTTCCCGCCGGGGATCAACGGCAGCGTCTCACCTCGGGTGGCGTTCGTGCCGCTGGCGACCACGACCGACCACCACAGCGGATACACGCTGCCGATGATGAACGCGGCCAGGAGTCCGTAGGTGAGGAAACCGGGTCGGCTGCCGATGCCGGCGTTGCCCCCGGTCCGGGCCTGACGACGCCGGATCTTCTCCGGCACGCTGAGAGCCTGCGTGGCGGTCATCGGGTCCCCTCCTCGGTGCTCGTGCGCGCACGGCGACGGGCCGCGCGATTCTTCGGGGCGTCACCGGTGGAGATGCGCCGGGAGATCAGGAAGTTGATGACGCCGATGGCCACGATCAACAGGAAGAGCAGGATGGCGACCGCCGAGGCCTCGCCGAGGTTGCGGCGGAAGAAGGCGAGTTCCCACAGGAACAGGACCGTGGTCTGGAACTGCCGATCGCTGCCGCCGATGCCGCCGGCCGTCGAGACGTCGAACAGGCGGGGCTCGGCGAAGATCTGCAGACCGCCGATCGTCGCGGTGATGATCACGAAGATCAGCGTCGGACGGATCGTGGGGATCGTGATCGAGAAGAACCGCCGTGCGGCACCGGCGCCGTCGAGGGCGGCGGACTCGTACAGGTCGCGCGGCACGGCCTGCATCGCCGCGAGCAGGATGAGGGCGTTGTAGCCCGTCCAGCGGAAGTTCACCATGACCGCGATCGCGATGTGCGACAGGGCCGTGTTGTGCTTCCACTCCTGATCGGCGATCCCGACGAGATTGAGCAGGTTGTTGGCCAGACCGTCGGCCTCGTTGAAGATGCTCGAGAAGATGATGGCGACCGCGACCGGCGTGACCACGAACGGGATGAGCACACTCATCCGCCAGAACGTCGGGGCACGGAGTCCGCGGTCGAGGAGGTACGCGATCACGAGGGCGACGGCGAGCTGCGGGATGGCCGAGAGCAGGAAGATGCTCAGGGTGTTGCCGATCGAGTTCCAGAACATCGCGTCGCCGAGGATCTCGACGAAGTTGCCGAATCCGACGAAGTCCCCCTCCCCCTTGAGCAGGTCCCAGTCGTGCACGGCGACCCACACGGTGTAGAGCAGGGGGAACAGGCCGACCAGCCCGAACAGCAGGAAGAACGGCGAGATGTAGAAGTAGGGCGATGCGTTCTGGTCGAACCGCGAGACGCGATGACGCCAGGAGCGCTTCGACACGGCATCCTTCGCCGGAGGTGTCGTCTCGCGGTGCTCCGCGGGCGGGGCGGTGAGAGTCATGGGGTGTCCTTGTCCCGGAGGTCCGAGGGGTTCCGGTCGCAGTTTCGCTCGGAATGCACGGGCGATACCGAGCGAGACTGCGACCGGAAGGGGGATGTCCGCTGAGGTCAGCCGACGAGGTCGTTCAGCAGACCCATCGCCTGATCCCAGGCACCCTGCGTGTCGGTCTCGCCGCGGTCGAGGCTGCTGAGAGCCGGACCGAAGACGTTCTCCTGGATGACGGAGTCATCCGCGCCCTTGAACTGCGCGACCACGCCCTTGGCACGCTCGGCGAGGATCGCCCCGGTCGGAGCGTCGTTGAAGAAGGCGTTCGGTGTCGCGTCCGCGGCGAGCGTCTCCTGCGCCTTGATCGTGGACGGGAAGTTGCCCGCGGCTGCGGACTGCTTCACCTGCTGGTCGGGCTGCGTCAGCCAGTCGGCGAGCTCGGCCGCCGCCTCCTTGTGCTCCGAGGACTCCGGGATCGAGAGGAACGCCCCACCCCAGTTGGCCGCGCCGCCGGGGAACACGTCGGCGAAGTCCCACCCGGTCGACGCGTCTCCGCCGCCGGCCTCGACCTGACCCTGCACGACGCCGAGCATCCAGCCCGGGCACACGAAGGTCGCGAAGGTGCCGTCGACGAACGACTTGCCACCGTTCCAGTCCCAGGCCGTCTGCGCGGCGGACTGACCGCCCTCGGTGGCCGCGCCGAGTTCCTCGAAACGCTTCTTGAGCTCGTCGTTGCCCTCGACGTTCAGCTCGCCGTCGGCCGTGTAGTAGCCCTCGTCGAGCTGGTTGACCATGGCGTTCCACACGAAGCCGGAGTGGTCATACCAGGCCTTGCCGGTCTTGGCGGTGTAGTCCGCGCCGACCGCGAAGTAGTTCTCCCAGTCGCCGTTCAGGAGCTCGGCGACCGACTCGCGGTCGCTCGGGAGGCCTGCAGCTTCGAACGCAGCGCCGTTGTAGCAGATGCCGCTGGGGCCGATGTCCGTGCCGTAGCCGATCACACGGCCGTCGGCGTCGGTCGCCTGACCGTACTTCCAGTCGACCCAGTCGTCCTTGCGGTCCTCGATGCCGTAGTCGCGCAGGTCGACGAAGGTGTCGGACACGTCCATGATCGCGCCGAGCCAGCCCTCCTCGATCGCGACGATGTCGCTGAGGCCGGAACCGGCGGCGATCTTCGTGAAGGCATCGGTGCGGGCGTTGCCACCCGTGTCGATGTTGGTCGCCTCGATCTTGACGTTCGGGTGCGCCTCCTCATACTCCTTGTAGAGGTCTTCGTAACCGAAGGTGCCGAACGTGGTGACGGTCAGGGTGACCTCCTCGTCGGCGCTTCCCTCCGAGGTGTCGCCCGAGCTGCCGGAGCAGCCGGCCAGGGCCAGGGCGGAGACGGATGCCACAGCTGCGATCGCGAGGATCCGGTGGCGGGCACGTGTGTTCACAGTTCACTCCTTTGTGGTGGTCGTGCGGTGTTGGTGCGTAGGAACGCCGTGGGAGCGCTCCCACGGGTTGAGCAGCCACTCTATGGGAGCGCTCCCACGGTGTCAACCCGACCCGTGCGAACCCGGTCCTGTTCACAACTCAGGAAGAACCTGGCGGCGTGGCCGGTACGGAGCGGCAAACGCGGTAGTCGGGCCGTTTTCTCCTGAGTTGTGAACGCGGCGTACCCTTGTCCGGTGCCCGATGCCACGCTCTCCCCTGCCCTCGTCCGCGCCGAAGCCCTGATCCGCAACGTTCCGGACTACCCGCAGCCGGGGATCATCTTCCGCGACATCACGCCGCTCCTCGCCGACGCCGAGGCCCTCCGTGTGACGACCGAGGCGATCATCGAGCCCTTCGCCGGGCAGTTCGACGTGATCGCGGGCATCGAGGCTCGTGGATTCATCCTGGCCAGCGCCGCGGCGATCGCGGCCGGTGTGGGACTCATCCCGATCCGCAAGGCCGGAAAGCTGCCGCGCCCCGCTGCCTCCGTGGACTACGCCCTCGAGTACGGCACCGCCACGATCGAGATGCACGACGATCTGCCCGCCGGACCCCGCGTGCTGCTGATCGATGACGTACTCGCCACCGGCGGTACCCTCGCCGCGGGACGGGAACTCGTCGAACGGCTCGGCAGCCACGTCATCGGCATCTCGGTGCTGTTCGAGATCGACGGCCTCGGCGGCCGCGAGGCCATCGGCGACCTGCACACGGTCTTCCACTCCGCCGAGTAGTCCGCGCCCGGGGCGGTAGACTGGGTGCGCCCGTCCGCCCGCGACTCCCGGAGCCGTTCATGCCCACCATCGTCGTCGACGTCATGCCCAAGCCCGAACTGCTCGACCCGCAGGGGAAGGCCGTCTCCGGCGCCTTCGCCCGCCTCGGTGTGGAGGGCTTCTCCGACGTCCGCATCGGCAAGCGCTTCGAGCTCACCGTCGAGGGTGAGGTCACCGAAGAGGTCCTCACCGAAGCCCGGCGCATCGCCGACGAGGTGCTCTCCAACTCCGTGATCGAGGACGTCGTCGGCATCGAGGTCGCCGAGTGACCGTCCGCATCGGCGTCATCACCTTCCCCGGATCGCTCGACGACCGCGACGCCCAGCGCGCGGTGCGCATCGCCGGCGCCGAACCCGTCGCCCTGTGGCACGGTTCGCACGACCTCGAGGGCGTCGACGCCCTCGTCCTCCCCGGCGGCTTCAGCTACGGCGACTACCTGCGCGCGGGCGCCATCGCCGCGCTCTCGCCGATCATGTCCGAGGTGAAGGATGCCGCTGCCCAGGGCATGCCCGTGCTCGGCATCTGCAACGGCTTCCAGATGCTCGTCGAAGCGCACCTGCTTCCCGGCGGTCTGATCCGCAACAACCACCAGCACTTCGTGCGCCGTGACCAGAAGCTCACGGTCGAGAACTCCGACACCGCCTGGACGAACGCGTTCCGCGCCGGCCAGGAGATCGTGATCCCGCTCAAGAACGCCGACGGCGGCTACATCGCCGACGAGCAGACGCTCGACCGCATCGAGGGCGAGGGGCTCGTGGCCTTCCGCTATGCCGGGGTCAACCCGAACGGTTCCCTGCGCGACATCGCCGGCCTCACGAACGAGGCGGGCAACGTGGTCGGCCTCATGCCGCACCCCGAACACGCGACCGAGGCGGGCTTCGGCCCCGACACCTCCGCCGCCATGCGCAGCGGTGTCGACGGACTCGACTTCTTCACCAGCGCCATCGCCGCGGTCGCCCGCGTCGCCGCGTAGGCCCGGGGTTCCGCCACCCCGCGCTTCCGCGGCCCCGCGCTTCCGCAGCCTCGCTCAGTCGCCCGGAAGCGTGAAGGGGTTGCTCCCTGCTGCCGCGAGCAGGTACCAGGCCGTGGCGCCCGTGTGCAGACTCGCGTAGTAGAGGTCGCCGAATCCGGAGTCGAGGCCGTCGTTCGAGGTCGCGACGATGCCCTTGCCGTCTCCGTTCGGGGCGTCGCGCTGCGCCAGCCGGATGCTGCTCAGCAGGGCGTCCGCACGATCCACGTCGCCCGCTCCATCGCGCAGACGCAGAGCCAGCGCGAGGTGTCCGCTCCCCTCGAACCACGCCTTCGACACGTCGACCTCGCTGATGGACGGACCCGTGTACGGGCCATCGGTGGCCATCAGGTTCGCGAGCGTCCAGTCCAGCGCGGCGCCGTAACGCGGGTCTCCGGTGGCGAGTGCACTCCAGGTCTGGCCGTCCAGGGGGATGGGCCGCGTGTTGATGGTCGAGCCGTCGAGGCCGGTGCCGGTGTTCACGTGGCCGTCCGCGCTCTGCATCGCCGCGACGAAGTCGGCCGCGACGGCTGCCCGCTCCGCCCACACCGCGTCCCCGGTGAGCTGCGCGAGCTGTGTGAAGAACCCGGCGATGTCACTGTTGTGCTCGGTCGACTTCCAGGTCAGCGACGTGCCGTCCTCGAGCTGACCGCCGGTGTAGCCGTACGGAGCCCGGACCATGTCCGCGGTGTTGTCCTGGATCCACTGCCCCACGCGCAGCGCCCCGTCGAGATACTTCGGATCCCCGGTCGCGTGCGCGAGCCGCGCGAGCGCCAACCCGACCCACGCCTGGTTTCCGGTGAAGCTGCCGGGGCCGGTGATCTCCACCCGTCCTTGGCGGATGCCGTGCGGCTCGTACGACGCACGGGTGCGTCCGTCGCCGATCGGGTCGTTCTCCTGCACGAACAGGAGCGTGTCGCCGATCGCCCGCGCGCGACGGAGATCGTCCGGAAGCCCCCGCGCGGTGTAGGCGATCACGACCAGCGCGTCGTCGTACACGAACGACGGCGTGAAGTCCCAGGTGGGCGTGGTGAAGAAGCCGCCCTGGTAGCTGCGCGGGAGGCAGTGCCCCGCACCGTCGCAGAACTCGTCGACCCTGGCATCGAGGAACTCATAGGCCAGTGCCACCGACTGTGCGGCATCCGGTGCCGCTGCGCCGGGAGCCGAACCGTCCGCGGGCCGGCCTGCGCCCAGAGCGGCAGGGGCTGCGCCGGCGAGAACGGCCGCGGCGACGAGCGCG
>NZ_JRKC01000085.1:0-26199 GCF_000800925.1 Microbacterium sp. ZOR0019
ACGGGCGCCGCGACTTCGGTCGCGGCGCCCGTCCTCGTTTCCGTCCAGCTCCGGTCAGTACCAGATGTCGAGCGAGGGCGACGGGAACGCGACCAGCGCCTTGTCGAAGGCGTCGATCGCGGCACGATCCCCGGTGAGACGGCCGGCGCCGTGCAACGAGGACGCCCGAACCCCACCGGCGTAGAGCGACGACAGCGCCGAGACGTCGAGCTCGATGTCGGCGGAGCCTCCGTGCGCCTCCTCGACGGTCGCGATGCCCGACTCGTCCACGCGCAGCCGCCAGTCGCCGGCGGTGAATCCCAACGGGTCCTCGACCCGCAGGACCGTGTCGAGCGGTGCCGAATAGTCCCGCGCGGTGAGGGCGGCCGGGAGGTCGAGGATGCGCAGCCAGCCGTGGTCATGCACCTCCTGCTTCACGCCACGCGGATCGGCGACGAGCCACGGCAGCGGGTCATCCAGCGGACGGAGGTCGGCGACGACCTCGTCGACCAGATCGTGCTGCAGCACGAAGCGCCAGAGCGCGGTGCGTGCATCGGCCGTCTCGGCGACGAGCAGACGCACGTCCATCCGGAACCGGAAGGTGCCGCTCGCCTCGCTCACCGTGTACGCCAGGACGCCGCGGAGCACTCCGTCCTCGTCGAGGTAGCGCACGCCCCTGGCCTGGTCCCGATCCGGTGTCGGCGCGACTCCCGAGTACCCTTCCCATCGGCCCTGCCAGCCCGGGATCTGCCCGGGGACCTGTCGACGCGCACGCTCGTGCACGGTCCCGAGGTCGGCGGCCAGCGTGTCGCGATCGACGTATTCGAGGCGCCCCGGGGGCGTCGCACCGCCCCATCCCGCACGCCGCGTGTTCACGGTCAACCGCGCGACCGGTATCGCGGAGCCGAAGCCGTAGCGCCCGTAGATCGTCGCCTCGGAGACGGTGAGGCCCGCGACGGGAACGCCGGCCGATGCTGCGGCTCGCAACTCGCCCTCCAGCAGAGCCCGCGCGATCCCGCGGCGCCGGTGCGTCGCCGCGACGGTGACCACGCTGATCGCCCACATGTCGATCTCGCCGCCGCCCGGGAGCGTGAGCGGCGTGATCCAGGCGTTCGTGGTCGCGATCGGAAGCGTCGCATCCGTCGCGTCGGGCTCGAACACGCCGATGTTGCGCCGAGCCGCGAAGGTCTTGGTGACCTGGGCGATCATGTCGCCCGTCGGCTCGGCTCCCAGGAACCCGCGGTCCACCGCGCGTTGGAATGCCGCCGAACGGGTGTCGTCCGACAGATCGACAACCCGGTATTCGAGCCCGGAGGTCGCCAGGCGTTCAGTCGAAGTGGGGTCTGCGGTCACGTCCCGCGCATCGATGGAGCTCATCCATCCACACTACCGAGGCGGTCGGACGCGACGTCAGTGCTGCGCGGCCTGAGCCTCACGCAGACGCGCGAACACCTGATCGCGCAGCTGCTCCGGAGCCGTCTCCTTGCAGGCGCGGGCGATGACCTCGGTGAGGGTCGTCGCCACCAGCGCCTCGTCACGGCACGAGGGGCAGTTCTCCAGATGCTCGCGGATCTCGGTGTGCTCGGTCTTGCACACCTCGTTGCGGAGGTACTCCTCCAGATCCTGACGCGCTTTCTCGCAGCCGCAGTCGCTCATCCCTTGCTCCTCGTGTCAGCCGCGGCGATGCCCCGCTCGGCGGCGTAGTCTGCCAACAGCTCCCGCAGCATCCGCCTGCCACGGTGCAGGCGGCTCATCACGGTGCCGATGGGCGTCTTCATGATGTCCGCGATCTCCTGGTACGCGAATCCCTCGACGTCAGCGAGGTACACCGCGAGTCGGAAGTCCTCCGGGACGGCCTGCAGAGCGTCTTTGACGACCGAGGCCGGCATCCGGTCGATCGCCTCCGCCTCCGCCGAACGACTGTGCGACGCGGTGGTCGACTCCGCACCGCCCAGCTGCCAGTCCTCGAGCTCGTCGATCGTGCCCTGGAACGGCTCGCGCTGCCGCTTGCGGTAGATGTTGATGTACGTGTTCGTGAGGATGCGGTACAGCCACGCCTTGAGATTCGTCCCCTGCGAGAACGTCGACCAGGAGCCGTACGCCTTCACGAACGTCTCCTGCACGAGGTCTGCGGCGTCCGCCGGATTGCGCGTCATGCGCATCGCGGCGGCATAGAGCTGATCCATGAAAGGGATCGCCTGCTCCTCGAACTCGCGCCGAGGGTCGCTGACGGTGTCTGCGGTTGCGGTGTCGTCCATCACCGGCCAGTCTAGGCCGCTGAGGTCGATCACCTCGCGCTCCAACGTCGCCGGCATTCTCTCTCCTTCACCTCGGGAGCCTCGTCTGTCGCGCCGAAGCTCCCTGCGTTTACTAAGGTGAGAACCGATGAGCGCCAACAGGTATTCCCCCATCCGCGTGCAGGGTGCCTTTCCTGCGCCCACCACCGATGTGCCCGTGCATGCCGAGCTCACGATCCCCGGCTCGAAATCGCTGACGAACCGCGAGCTGATGATCGCCGCGATCGCAGACGGCCCCGGCCGGCTGATCGCGCCGCTGCACTCCGACGACTCCGCCCGCATGGTCGATGCGCTGCGCGCGCTCGGCGTCGGCATCGAGGAGGTGGAGGCCGGTCACGAGTTCGGTCCCGACCTGGTCGTCACCCCGGCGAAGCTCAGCGGCGGCACGACGATCGACTGCGGACAAGCCGGTACCGTGATGCGCTTCATCGCTCCGCTCGCGGGGCTCGCCGAGCACGACGTGCACCTCACCGCCCACGAGACGGCCCTGCACCGACCGATGGGCGGACTCATCAGCGCCCTCCGCGACCTGGGCGTCGACATCGACGATGAAGGCACCTGGTCCCTCCCGTTCACCATTCGCGGTCACGGACGCATCCGTGGCGGCCGCGTCGAGGTCGACGCCTCCGCATCGAGCCAGTTCGTCTCCGGTCTCCTGCTCGCCGCTCCCCGGTTCGATGTCGGGCTGCACCTCGTGCACACCGGCGAACACCTCCCGAGCCTGCCCCACATCGACATGACCATCGAGGCGCTGAGCCGTCGCGGCATCCGCATCGAGCGTCCCGCCGTCGGTGAGTGGCTCGTCGAGGCCGGCGTGCCGCGCGCCAAGGAGCTCGCGATCGAACCCGATCTCTCGAACGCGGCGCCGTTCCTCGCCGCGGCACTCGTCACCGGCGGTTCGGTGGCTGTCACCGGTTGGCCCGCGCACTCCACACAGCCGGGCGCGATGCTGCCGGACATCCTGCAGGCTTTCGGTGCCCATGTCGGACGCCACGGCGGCACGCTCACGGTGCGAGCCGGCTCGAGCATCCGCGGCCTCGATCTCGACCTCTCGGCAGCGAGCGAACTCACCCCGACGCTCGTCGGTCTCGCCGCCTTCGCCGAGACCCCCACCACGATTCGCGGCATCGGCCACATCCGCCTTCACGAGACGGATCGGATCGCCGCGTTGATCGGCAACCTCCGCACGCTCGGCGGGGAAGCCGAGGAGCTCTCGGATGGGCTGCGGATCATCCCGCGCCCGCTGCACGCAGGAGAGTGGGCAGCGCACCACGACCACCGCATGGCCACGACCGGCGCGCTCATCGGGCTGCGTGTCCCCGGCGTCGTGATCGACGACATCGGCACGACCGCCAAGACCCTCCCGGAGTTCACGATGCTCTGGGAGCGGATGCTGCGGGGCTGACGGTGAGCTGGCTCGACGACACCGACGACCTCGACGACGACTTCGAGGACTACGACGAGAGCACCATCCGCACCCGTCCCAACCCGAAGGCCAACCGCCCCAGGACCAAGCGTCGCCCTGCGCATGAGGATGCCGAAGTCGGCAGGGTGCTCGGCGTGGACCGCGGTCGCTACTCCGTGCTCGTCGGCGAAGACACCCCCGACGAGCGCATGATCACCACGACCAGGGCCAGGGAGCTGCGTCGCATGCCCATCGTCACCGGCGATCAGGCACGCGTGGTCGGCGACACCTCCGGTGACGAGGGAACGCTCGCCCGCATCGTCGGCATCGTGGAGCGTACGTCTCTCCTCCGGCGCAGCGCCGACGACACGGACCAGGTCGAGCGGGTGATCGTCGCGAACGCCGACCAGATGCTCGTCGTCGTGGCGGCTGCCGACCCGGAGCCGCGTGCGCGTCTCGTCGACCGTTACCTGGTCGCGGCTCTCGACGCCGGGATCCGCCCCCTTCTCGTCGTGACGAAGACGGACATCGCGGACCCGACGGAGTTCCTCACCCATTTCGACGGCCTCCACCTGCGGGTGTTCACGAGCGCACAGGGCGAGATGCCGGTGGACGAGATCGGCGCCGCCCTGGTCGGGCACTCGACCGTCTTCGTCGGGCACTCCGGCGTCGGCAAGTCCACCCTCGTCAACGCGCTCGTCCCGACGGCCGGACGCGCCACGGGTCACGTGAACCAGGTCACCGGACGGGGCCGGCACACCTCCTCCTCCACGGTGTCGCTCCGGTACCAGGGCGCCGAAGGGACCGGCTGGGTGATCGACACCCCCGGCGTCCGCTCCTTCGGTCTCGGTCACGTGGATCCGGCGAACATCCTCGCGGCCTTCACCGAACTCGCCGAGATCGCGGAGAACTGCCCGCGTGGCTGCACGCACCTGGCGGACGCTCCTGATTGCGCGCTCATCGAAGCCGCCGATCGGGGCGAGCTGGGCGAGACCGGGCGCGCGCGCCTCGACTCGCTCCAGCGACTGCTGCAGACCTTCGCCGACAAGGCGGAGCAGGCCCCCGGCCGGTAGGCTGGAGGCGTGACCCAGCGCCTGGAACCCGGTACCGCAGCCCCCGACTTCTCCCTCCTCGACCAGGACGGGAACCTCGTCCGTCTGGCAGACCTGCGCGGCGAGAAGACCGTGCTGTACTTCTATCCGGCGGCGATGACGCCCGGATGCACCACCCAAGCCTGCGACTTCCGCGACAGCATCTCCTCGCTCCAGGGCGCCGGCTACCGGGTCATCGGCATCTCACGCGACGAGCCGGCGACCTTGGCGAAGTTCCGCGAGCGGGACGCCCTCACGTTCCCCCTCCTCAGCGACCCCGACCACTCGGTCCATGTCGCCTACGGCGCCTGGGGCGAGAAGATGAACTACGGCAAGGTCGTCGAAGGAGTCATCCGCTCCACGTTCGTCCTCGATGAGGACGGGAAGATCGACATCGCCCTCTACAACGTCAAGGCCACCGGCCACGTGGCGCGGCTGCGCAAGCAACTCGGCATCGACGCCTGACCCGGTTGGCGGCGGCGCGGCCGCGGCGTCGATGCGGGCACCGCACGGAGCTCACTCCGGCGCGCGCTGCGCGCCTTCTCGTCGTGCGCACGTGATGAGCAGGGCGAACCCGAGCAGAGCCGGAAGTCCGACGCCGAGGGTGAACGTCCAGGAGACCGGTTGAACCGTCAGGGACGCCAGGGCGAGCGCGACGGCCAGCACCTGGAGCACCACTCCTCCCGAACGCGCCCACGACTTGCCGGCGCGCGTTCCGAACGCGAATGCTGCGAGAGCGGCCGCACCGATCAGCGTGAGAACGATGAGCGCGATGGCGGTCGGCAGCGACGACGCGTCGCCCGCTCCGAGACCCGCGAGTTCGATGATCGCGAACACCAGGAGCGCGACCGCTTCGAGGGCAAGGACCCCTGCGGCCGCGAGGGCGATTCCGGGTGCGCGCACAGTGTCTCCCAAGGATCGAAAGAGGAGAAAACCCTTGATTTCAGGGTATTCATGTAACAGAATAGAGAAAGTCATGTGCTCCCACAGCGGCGTGGGGCGGGCGTTCACGCTCGCATCACAATTCGCGGCATTCCGTCCGCATCTCAACAGGGTAGCCGAACCCGAACAGCTACCCGAATCCGAGAAATCGCACCGCGACATCTCTTGAAATCCACACCGAGGAGCCCCCATGGACTGGCGCGATAAGGCCGCCTGCCTGACTGTCGACCCCGAGCTTTTCTTCCCCGTGGGGAACACCGGCCCGGCCGTCGACCAGATCGAGAAGGCGAAGACCGTCTGCGCCACCTGCACGGTCACCGAGATCTGCCTGCAGTACGCCCTCGAGACCAGTCAGGACTCGGGCGTCTGGGGCGGCCTCTCCGAAGACGAGCGCCGTGCGCTGAAGCGCCGCGCCGCTCGCGCCCGCCGCGCCTCCTGAACTTCCGAAAGCGGCCCGAGATCGACTCTCGGGCCGCTTTCGCGTGTGCCGGGAGCGCCGGCCCTCAGCGGTCGAGCCAGCGGAGCGGGATGTCGATGACCACCTCGGTGCCCTCGCCGTCGCTCCCCCGCCACTCGATCGTGCCGCCGAGCTCGCCCTGGATGAGTGTGCGGATGATCTGAGTCCCGAGCCCCTGACCGATCCGACCTTCAGGCAAGCCCAGACCGGTATCGCGCACCGTCACGCGGAGGTTCTCCTCCGTGCGCTTGGCGTCGATGGTCACGATGCCCTCTTGGCCTGCCAGACCGTGCTCGACCGCGTTGGTCACGACCTCGGTGAGCGCGAGAGCGAGCGGCGTCGCATACTCGCTCGGAAGCACACCGAAGCGACCGGTCGACTGCGTGCGCGCGCGGGTGCTCGGCGCCGATGCCACCTCCGCCACGAGCTTGAGCACGCGGTGGAAGACCTCGTCGAAATCGACCTTCTGCGTGAGTCCCTGCGCGAGCGTGTCATGCACCACCGCGATGGCGTCGACACGGCGCATGGCCTGTGTGAGCGCGTCCCTGGCCTCATCGGAGTGCGTGCGGCGGGCTTGGATCCGCAGCAGCGAGGCCACCGTCTGCAGATTGTTCTTCACCCGGTGGTGGATCTCGCGGATCGTCGCATCCTTGGTGATGAGCTCCTGCTCCTGGTGACGGAGCTCCGACACATCGCGGCACAGCACGATCGCCCCGATGCGGGTGCCGTGGTCCTTCAGCGGGATCGCACGCAAGGACACCGTGACACCCCGCGCCTCGATGTCGGTCCGCCAGGGGGCGCGCCCTGTGACGACGACCGGGAGTGACTCGTCGACCTGCCGCGAAGGCGGCACCAAACGCGTGGTGACTTCGGCGAGGGACTCCCCCTCGAGTTCGTCGTCGAAGCCCATCCTGTTGAAGGCGGAGAGAGCGTTCGGACTCGCGAACGTGCTGATCCCGTCCACGTCGATGCGGATCAGGCCGTCCGACGCGCGAGGGGCGCCTCGGCGCGGCGAGGTCGGTGCTGCGAGGTCGGGGAAGCTCCCGTCCGCGATCATCCGGAACAGGTCGTTCGCGCACTCGTCGAAGGTGATCTGCTGGCGAGACGGCGTCCGCAGCTCGCCCAGGTTGGTGTGTCTGGTGACCACGCCGATCGCTGTGGGGGCTGTGCCTGTGTCCCGGCGTTCGGGCACGATCGGCACGGCTCGGACCCGCGTCGGCGTCTCCTCGAACCAGTCCGGCGATGAGGAATCCACGATCTCGGCCGACTCGAAAGCGCCCTGCACCTGCGTACGCCACTGAGGCCGCACCCGCTCCCCGACGATGTCACGATAGAAGAGCGTGGCCGCACCACTCGGGCGTGCGTGCGCGACCGCGATGAAGGAGCCGTCCTCGGTCTGGATCCAGATGACGATGTCGGCGGACGCGAGATCGGCGAGGAGCTGTCCGTCTCCGGCGAGACGATGGAGCCACTCCACGTCGCTGTCGGTCAGGAGTCCCTGGGCATGGGCGAGATCGCTGAGGGTTGACACCCTTCCAGCCTACGGTCACATCGGTCAGAGAATCGCCAGGGAGGTCGCGCGCCAGCGTCGATCGATTCCATCCAGTCTCACCGCGACCGCCCGCGTGCGCCCCGGTCCGGCCACCACGACGACCGCTTCGATGACCCCGTCGATCGGAGCCGTCACCCGCAAGGACCGGATCTCGAACGTCGGGCGAGCGGGAGCGACCCCGCGCGCGCTGCGCGCCCTCGCCGACAGGTTCGCCCGGGTGACCAGGCTGCGGAACGCGTCTTCGCTGAACCACCGCGCGAGCTGATCGACCTCACGGACGCCGGCGAGCACTTCGAGCACACCGCGGGTGAGACTGCGCAGGAGCGGTGCGGGATCGGGCAGTTCGCTGGTCGGTGTCGGCTGCGGAGCGAAGTACTCGTGAGGCGTCATGTCGATCTCTCGGTCGGGAAGGTCTGCGAGGTCGTCAGTACAGCACCGACCGCCGGGCTCCCGAACGCTGATCGAGGAAGTATGTGGATAACTCGTACGTCCGAAAACGACGTCGCCTACGCTCGGTCGGGTGCACTGGGACCGACTGTTCGAAGACCTCGAGGGCCAACTGGCGTCCGAGTGGGAGGCCGAACGCGCCGTGCTCGATGCGGAGTCGGAGAGGCTGCGCATCGCCCGGTTGGATCTGCGAGCGCGCCTGCGGGTTCTCTGCGGCTCCGACGCGGACGCCCTGATCGACCTCGTGAGCGGTCAACGCCTTCCCGTCACGGTGCGCACCCTCGGGGCCGACTGGATGGCCGTCGAATCGCGCGGCACCGGGGATGCCGTCCGTGCCCCGACCGCCGCTCTGCTCGTCCCGCTGCACGCGATCGCCGGCATCACCACGGACCACGGCATGATCCTGGCGAGCCTCGAGGAGGTCCCTGTCATCGAGCACGCGCTCCGGGAGAGGATGACACTGGGCTTCGTGCTGCGTGATCTCGCGCGGCGCCGCGTCCCCGTGCACCTCACCACCCGGGTGGGTGAGGTGCACGGCACGATCGATCGCGCGGCCGCGGATCACCTGGATCTGGCGGTGCACGACCCGGGGCAGGCGCGCCTCGCCGGTGCGGTGCAGGGCTTCCGCATCGTCCCGTTCTCCGCACTGGTCGCGGTGCGGACCGCGGGAGATCAGTTGCCGTGAGCCGACGAGATGCCCCAGACCTCGGGGAAGCTCGCCACCTGTGATTGCCTCCACAGCGCCATACGGCGAGACGTCTCCGATTCCTCGGCCAGATAGCCTTCCAGGCTCGACTCCTCCACGCGCCAGCGCGGCGGCGACCCGAGCTGAGCTCCTCGCAGTCTGCCCTCGTGCACGAGCTCGATCACCTCGCCCACTCCGATGCTCAGCAGCTCGGCGACCTGCGCGGGGGCGAGGAATCGCGGCGCGCGCGAGGACGGGGCTGACATGCCCCCATTCTCCCTGACACGCTCCCCCGGATCGGGTCGGACGGAACCCTGTGGATAACCGAGGAGGTCCTGTTTCGATCTCTGTGACGATAGCGCCATGCCTTTCCTCTCCCGACCTCGGCGCGCGTTCTGGGGCGACCTGCGGTTCCTCATCGGGATCGCTCTCGTCGCGCTCTCGATCACCGCCGTGTGGCTCATCATCGATGCGGCAGACGACGCGGAACCGGTACTCCGAGCCGACCACACCATCGTCGAGGGCGAGACCCTCACCGCGGACGACTTCCAGGTCGTCGAGGCGGGACTCGGGTTGCTGAGCGACGACTACCTCGGGCCCGAAGACCTGCGATCGGGGCAGATCGCGGCACGGACGATCGAGAAGGGCGAGATCGTGCCGTTGTCGTCTCTCACCGACGCGGACCGGAGCCGGAAGACCACGATCGTGATCGAGAGCAACACCGGCATCCCGGAGGAGGTGGAGCCCGGCACCGTCGTCGAGGTCTGGCACGCTCCGCCGATCGACGACGGGCGCTCGCACGAGGCGCCCCGTATCCTCGTCGCCGACGTGATCGTGCGCGACGTGATCGAGCCGGACGGGGTCCTGGCTTCGGCGGGCACCCGGCTCGAGCTCGTGATCGACCGATCCGACGCGGCGGAGGTCCTCGCCGCGGTCACCGGCGGGTCCGCCCTCTCCGTGCTGCCTGTCGGAGACGCCTCATGACCGCGGTGGTCTTGGCAATCGCGGAGCCACGCGCGAGCGCACTGGCCGCCGAACTGGAACTGGAGGGGATCCGCGTGCTCGCGGTCCTGACGGCCGGCACTCCGGTCGCCGATCTGCCTCCCGGCACCGAAGCGCTCATCGTTCCGGCGACCCGGGCCGTGCTGACCACCGAGCTGATCTCGACGTGTGATCGTGCGGGAGTGCGCGTCCTCGCCCTCGGCGGAGCGGACAGCCGCCTGCGCGGACGACTCGGGTTGTCTGCACCACTGCCCACCGAAGCCACCGGCTGGGAGGTCGCCGCGGCGCTGGGCACCGAGAGCGTCGACGCGCCACTGCCTCACGGCCCCGAGCCCCACCGCGTCATCGCCGTCTGGGGACCGCACGGCGCCCCTGGACGCTCGACTGTCGCGATCCAACTCGCGGTCGAACTCGCCCGGGCCGGCCGCCGCACGGCTCTGATCGACGCCGACACCGTCGCGCCGTCGATCGCCCTGCTGCTCGGGCTCAGCGACGACGCTCCCGGAATCGCCGCCGCCTGTCGTCGAGCCGAACGAGGCGCCCTTGACGACGACGAACTGTCCCGCTTGTCCACCCGAATCCTGAGCGGAGGTCAGGACGTCGAGGTTCTGGCGGGGATCAATCGCCCGAGCCGCTGGCCGGAACTGGCATCAGCCCGTCTCCGCACCACGCTGCAGGCTTGTCGGGCGTGGAGCGAGGAGACGGTCGTGGATGTGGCCGCAGCCCTCGACGCGGACGACGAGGTCACGTACGACCTCGCCGGGCCCCGTCGACACGCGGCGACCTCGGCGACGCTGATCGAGGCGGACCTGATCGTGGCCGTCGCGGCGGCGGATCCTCTCAGCATCAGCCGGTTCCTGCGTGACCACGCCGAACTGCGCCGCCTCACGGCCCCGACGCCCCTCGCCGTGGTCGTCAATCAGCTCAGGCAGGGTCCGCTCGGCATCGATGCGCGCAGGCAGGTCCGGCGCACCCTCGAGCGATTCGCGGGCATCACCGAGGTCACGTTCCTGCCCTTCGATCAGCGGGCTGCCGATGCCGCACTGCTGCACGCCCGGCCGATGACCGACGTCACGCCCCGTTCACAGCTCGTTGCCGCCGTGAGGAGGCTGGCCGCGACCCTGTCTCCCACACGTCCGGAGCTTCCTACTGGCGGTAGCTCGAGAGGAAGTTCCCCAGTCGTTCGACGGCTTCGCTCAGCACTCGCGGCTCGGGCAGCGTCACCAGTCGCAGGTGGTCCGGGGTCGGCCAGTTGAAGCCGGTGCCCTGCACCAGGAGGATGTGCTCGGAGACGAGGAGGTCGTAGACGAGGCGGGCGTCGTCCCTGATCTCGTGCACGTTCGGATCGAGACGCGGGAATGCGTAGAGCGCACCCTGAGGCTTGACGCAGGACACCCCGGGAATCGACTCCAGCCCTTCCCAGGCGATGTCTCGCTGCTCGCGCAGACGCCCGGTGGGAGCGATCAGCGCCTCGATGGACTGCACGCCCGACAGAGCCGCCTGGACGGCGTGCTGCGCAGGGACGTTCGGGCACAACCGCGTCGACGCCAGCAGCGTGATCCCCTCCAGGAAGCCCTTGGCGTGCCCCTGCGGGCCGGTGATGACCATCCACCCCGAGCGGTATCCCGCCACCCGATAGGTCTTGGACAAACCGTTGAACGTGAGGCAGAGCAGGTCGGGAGCGAGTGTCGCGGTCGGGATGTGGACCGCGTCGTCGAACAGGATCCGGTCGTAGATCTCGTCGGACAGAAGCAGCAGCTGGTGCTCCCGCGCGATCTGCACGAGACCTTCCAGGATTTCACGCGAATAGACGACACCCGTCGGGTTGTTCGGGTTGATGATGACCAGAGCCTTGGTGCGAGGCGTGATCTTCGAGCGGATGTCCTCGAGATCCGGCTGCCACTCGTCGTCCTCGTCGCAGAGGTAATGCACGGGCGTGCCTCCCGCGAGACTGGTCATCGCGGTCCACAGCGGATAGTCGGGGGCGGGGATCAGAACCTCGTCGCCCTCGTCGAGCAGAGCCTGCATCGTCATCGTGATGAGTTCGGACACGCCGTTGCCGAGGTAGACGTCATCGGGGTCGAACCGGGGGAACCCCTCGATCTGCTCGTACCGGCTCACGACCGCGCGACGGGCGGAGATGATGCCCTTGCTGTCGCTGTAACCGTGCGCCGTGGGCATCGCGGCGAGCATGTCGTGCACGATCTGGTGCGGTGCATCGAAGCCGAAGATGGCCGGATTGCCGGTGTTCAGCTTGAGGATCTTGTGACCCTCCGCTTCCAAGCGCGCCGCCTCGACGAGGGCGTTTCCGCGAATCTCGTACAGGACGTTCTTGAGCTTCGACGACTGATCGAAGTTGCGCGTTGGGGTCATCGACCAAGCCTACAGCGACGAAAGGAGGGCCAATCCACCCGGACTGGCCCTCCTCCTCACCGAACGCTACTTCTTCTTCTTGCTCTGCGCACGACGCTGTTCACGGTTGCCGGCGGCCGGTGCGTCGCCGTCCGTGCGCTGCCCGAACGCACCGCGGGGCGCCTCCTCGGGCTCGGTCTGCGGAGCCTGCGCGCGCACGGCGGCCTGACGGACGCGATCCGTCGCCGCCTGCTGAACCTGGCCGCGGTCGTTGCGCACCTCGACCTCGCCCGCATCGTTCGCGGCGGAGTACTCGAGACGCTGCTCGCCTCCGCCCGCGGCGAGGCCCTTGGCTTCGACCTCGGTGGTGTCCGAGTCGGCGGCACGGCGCACCTCGACCTCGAGGTTGTAGAGGTAGCCGACCGACTCCTCCTTGATCTGCCCCATCATCGACTGGAACATCGCGTAGCCCTCACGCTGATACTCGATCAGCGGGTCGCGCTGCGCCATGGCTCGCAGGCCGATGCCGTCCTTGAGGTAGTCCATCTCGTAGAGGTGGTCCCGCCAGCGGCGATCGAGCACCTGCAGCACGACGCGTCGCTCGAGTTCGCGGGTCGCGGCCTCACCCAGCGACTCCTCGCGGGCTTCGTAGGCGATCTTCGCGTCGGAGAGCAACTCGCGTGTGAGGCCTTCCGCGGTGATGCCGCCCTTGCGCCCTGCAGCCTCCGAGACGACCTCGTCGATGGTGACCCCGACCGGATAGAGCGTCTTGAGCTCCGTCCACAGAGCATCGAAGTCCCAGCTCTCGTTGTGGCCCTCGCCGGTGTGGTCGCGGACGACTCCGGCGATCGCGTCCTCGATGAAGTGCTGCACCCTGTCGGCGATGTCGTCGCCCTGCAGGATGTGACGGCGGTCGGCGTAGATCGCCTCGCGCTGACGGTTCAGGACGTCGTCGTACTTGAGCACGTTCTTGCGCATCTCGGCGTTGCGCGACTCGACCTGCGACTGCGCGCTGCGGATGGCGCGGGAGACGAGGCCGGACTCGATCGGCACGTCGTCCGGGAAGTTGGTGCGCGCCAGGATGGCCTCGGCGGCACCGGACTGGAACAGTCGCATCAGGTCATCGGTGAGGCTCAGGTAGAAGCGACTCTCACCGGGGTCACCCTGACGACCCGAGCGACCGCGGAGCTGGTTGTCGATACGGCGCGACTCGTGACGCTCGGTGCCGAGCACGTAGAGCCCGCCGGCCTCGATGACCTTCTCGGCCTCCTCGGCCACGACGCTCTTCATCGCCTCGTAGGTCTCGTCCCAGGCGGTCTCGTATTCCTCGGGGGTCTCGACCGGATCGAGGCCCTTGGCCTTGAGATCCTGCACCGCGAGGAACTCGGCGTTCCCGCCGAGCATGATGTCGGTGCCTCGACCTGCCATGTTCGTGGCGACGGTGACCGCTCCCAGGCGACCCGCGCGGGCGACGATCTCGGCCTCACGCGCGTGGTTCTTCGCGTTGAGGACCTCGTGCTTGATGCCCTTCTTCGCGAGCAGGCGGGACAGGTACTCGCTCTTCTCGACGCTGACGGTTCCGACCAGCACCGGCTGACCTTCGGCATGACGCTCGGCGATGTCCTCGACGACCTGAGCGAACTTGGCGGTCTCGTTCTTGTAGACGAGGTCCGACTGGTCCTTGCGGATCATGGGACGGTTCGTCGGGATCGGGATCACGCCGAGCTTGTACGTCGACATGAACTCAGCCGCTTCGGTCTCGGCGGTACCGGTCATGCCGGCGAGCTTGTCGTAGAGGCGGAAGTAGTTCTGCAGCGTGACGGTCGCGAGCGTCTGGTTCTCGGCCTTGACCGGCACGCCCTCCTTGGCCTCGATCGCCTGGTGGATGCCCTCGTTGTAGCGGCGTCCGACCAGGATGCGGCCGGTGTGCTCATCGACGATCATGACCTCGTCGTTCATCACGACGTAGTCGGTGTCCTTCTTGAACAACGCCAGTGCCTTGATCGAGTTGTTCAGGAACGAGATCAGCGGAGTGTTCGCGGACTCGTACAGGTTGTCGATGCCGAGGTAGTCCTCGACCTTCTCGATCCCGGGCTCGAGCACGCCGACGGTGCGCTTCTTCTCGTCGACTTCGTAGTCCTCGCCCACCTCGAGGGTGCGGGCGATCTTCGCGAACTCGGCGAACCAGCGGTTGGCCTCGCCGGAGGACGGTCCGGAGATGATGAGCGGCGTACGGGCCTCGTCGATGAGGATCGAGTCGACCTCGTCGACGATCGCGAAGAAGTGCTCGCGCTGGACGAGGTCTTCCTTCCGCCACGCCATGTTGTCGCGCAGGTAGTCGAACCCGAATTCGTTGTTCGTGCCGTAGGTGATGTCTGCGGCGTACTGCTCACGGCGGATCGCCGGCGTCTGACCGGAGACGATGATGCCGGTGGTCATGCCCAGGGCACGGAACACACGCCCCATGAGTTCCGCCTGGTAGCTCGCGAGGAAGTCGTTGACGGTGATGACGTGGACGCCCTTGCCGGCGATCGCGTTCAGGTATGCGGGGAGGGTGGCGACGAGGGTCTTGCCCTCACCGGTCTTCATCTCCGCGATGTTCCCGAGGTGCAGCGCCGCGCCACCCATGATCTGCACGTCGTAGGCGCGCATACCGAGCGTGCGCTTGGCGGCTTCGCGCACCGCGGCGAACGCCTCGGGCATCAACTGGTCGAGCGTCTCACCCTTCTCGTACCGCGCCCGCAGCTCCGTCGTCTCGTTGCGCAGTTCGTCGTCGGTGAGCTTGGAGATGTCCTCTTCCAGCGCTCCCACTGCCTTGACGACCTGATTCAGGCGGCGGATGACCCGCCCCTCGCCCGCACGCAGCAGCTTTTCAAGAGGATTGGCCACGGATGTCATCTCCCTGTCAGTGGGTAAATCGCCGGCCATCGGTGGACCCGACGCCAGGCATACTTCGCCATGTTACCGGGCCGTGACCTCCACGTCGCCTGCACGTCGCCTGCAGGACGACCCGCGCGTCACGACGAGAGCATGCCCGGTAACCATATACTCGGTATCGCATTCGGCCCGATCACACGAGGAGACGACGATGTCCGTACGCCAGAGCATGCTCGCCATCCTCGCCCAGGGACCCTGCTACGGATACCAACTCCGGCACGAGTTCGACCGACGCACCGGTTCGGTCTGGCCGTTGAACGTCGGCCAGATCTACAACACCCTCGAACGACTCGAACGGGACGGCCTCGTGCAGCGCGGCCACACCGATGAGCAGGGGCATGTGTACTGGCGGATCACCCGCGCCGGAGATGCGGAGGTCGCACGGTGGCTCGCCTCCCCCCTCGCGCGCACCAAGGGAGCCCGTGATGAGCTGGCGATCAAGCTCGCCGTCGCCGCGACCCTCCCCGGTGTCGACGCCGCGGCCACGATCCACGCCCAGCGCGCGGCATCCCTGGAGCATCTCGAGACGTTGCGGCAGGCCAGACGGACGAAGCGCGGGGAGGACGGCCCCGAGGGACTCGCCTGGTCACTGGTGGTCGACTCGATGATCTTCTCCGCCGAAGCCGAGGTGCGCTGGCTCGACCACGCTGCCGAGCGCCTCACCGGACACCCGCAGCACACGATGGCGCTCGAACTCACGGAGGAGCGCCCCAAACGAGGACGCCCTGCGAAGTCCGGCGCCGCGATCACCGATGCCGAGATCGCCGGCGCCGAGATCACCGAGACCGCGCCTGCAGCCTGAGCGAACACCGTCGCGACGACCTCAGGGCCGCTCGGCCGAACTTCCCCGTTCGCCCGGAGCGGATGCTCAGCCGGCTCATGCGCCGGGGAAACTAGGATCGACCCATGGCTGGTTTTTGGGGCAAGCGCAAACGCGAACAGGAAGAGCTCGCCGCTCGGGACGCCGATCTGGCTCGGCGTGCGGAGCAGGCCCTCGTCGGAGCGGACGAGCGGATCCGCACCACAGCCGACGAGCTCTCCTTCGCCGAGGCCGAACTCGGCGAAGGCCTGACCTCCGACCTGCGGACGGCACTCGCCGCGGTGCGCACCCACCTGCGCGAGGCGTTCCAGCTCCACCAGCTGAATCACGATGAGATCCCCGACACGGACGAAGAGCTGCGCACCCGCAATGCACGCATCCTGCAGCTGTGCGACTGGGCACAGGACCTCCTCGACGAGAAGACCTCCGAGCTCGCGGAGTCCGTCTCCACCGTTCGACGCGCGCCCGAGATCATCGCACGAGTGCGCGCGGAGGCTGCGGCGCTCAGCGCCCGCATCCCGCAGACCAACGAGGCTGTCGCACGTCTCTCCGCACGCTACGCCGATTCCGCGATGCATCAGATCACGGCCAGCGCCGCCGAAGCGGAGCAGCTCATCAGCTTCGCGACCCACAGCGCCGACGTGTCGGAGCGCCGTCGAGCGGCGAAGCAGAACGAAGAGGCGAACGTCGCGCTCGAGACCGCGACCGAAGCGACCCGGCGAGCATCCGCGCTCCTCGACGCCGTCGAGGACTTCGAGATCGAAGCATTGCGCGCCGAATCCACGCTCGCCGAAGTCGTGGCAGACTCCCGCAACGACCTCATCGCCGCACGCAACGCTCCCGCGGTACCGGCGGTGGCGTCAGCCGTCGCAGACCTCCAGGCCGCGCTCTCGGCGCTGACGCCGTCGGGACAACCCAACGATCCGTTCGCGGAGCTCTCCCGCTTGCGTGACGCCAACTCCGCGCTGGACGACGCCATCGCGAAGGCACGCCACCGCGCCGAGAACCCGCTCCCGAGCATCGCCCAGGTGCAGCACGCGATCGACGACGCCGACCGGCAGCTGGGTGTGGCACGCGGCTTGATCGCCGGTCATCGCGGCTGGATCGGCGCGGACGCCCGCACACGCCTCGCCGAGGCGGAGCGACTTCGTGTCGACCTCTCCGACCTCCTCCCGGCCGAAGAGACCCGCGAAGCCGCGCTCGTGCAGGCACGACGGGTCGCACACCTCGCCTCCGAGGCGCTGCAGCTCGCCCAGCGCGACATCGATTCGTCCCGCCCGCAGGACGAGGGCTGGGGCGGCGGCGGATGGGGAGGCGGCGGCGGACGACGCGGTGGCGGCGGTGACCTCGCATCCGGCATCCTCGGTGGACTCGTGATCGGCAGCCTGCTCGACGGAATCTTCGACTGACCCGAGCCCTCACGCCTCCCGGACGTCGAAACGGCCCGGTCCCTTTCTCGGGGGCCGGGCCGTTTCGCAACGTCGATCAGGAGGCGAGAGCCTCGGACGGCGGAGCCTGGGTGCTCAACGCGATCACGCCGTAGTCCCAGCCCTTGCGCCGATACACGACACTCGGGTGGTCGGTGCGGACGTCCACGAAGAGGAAGAAGTCGTGTCCGACCAGTTCCATCCGGTCGACGGCCTCCTCGACGGTCATCCACTCGGCGTCGAAGCTCTTCGTGCGGATGACGACGGGCGAGTACTCCTCCTCTTCCGTCTGCTGCACCGGCACGTTGCCGGTGGCGACGGCATGCAGGACATCCGCCGATGCCGGTTGGACGTCGATGCCCGTGAGAGCTCCGCTCTCCTTCTCGAAGTGAGCGCCGCGCGGGTGCTGTCGTCCATCGACCCGCTTCTCCTTCGCGCGGCGCAGCTGCTCGGACATCTTGTCCACCGCGAGATCGAGAGCGACGAACTTGTCTCCATCCGTCGCTTCGGCTCGGACGACCGGTCCCTTCCCGATCAGCGTGAGCTCGACGGTCTCATCGGGCACATGACCGTTGCGATACACGCGATGGGTGACCTTCACATCCAGCCGCTGCGCGCGAGACGCGAGCATCTGGATCTTGGCGATCTTCTCTTCGACAACGGTTCGGAAGCGATCGGTGATACCCACTCCGACGCCAACGATGCTTGTTTCCATTGCTGCCTCCTTGTCCCGGTCCTCCCGGCCAAGGGCGGACCGTGGTCGCCTTGTGTCCCCCCACCGTAGTCCGCCCGTCGACGGATGTCACGAGCTGGTTCTCCTGTGTCTCCGGTGGGTTGTCGATGAGGTTCATGCGAATCCGCCACGAAGCGGCGTGGCGGCGAGCGCGACGGCCGCGACGACTCGGAACCCGGCCACCGTGAGGGCGCGCGCTGCCTCGTCGAATGTCGCCCCGGTCGTGATCACGTCGTCGACGATGACCGCCTCGGCTCCCTCCCCTCGGTGCCGGGCACGCATCGCTCCGCGGACGTTCGTCTGGCGTGCGCGAGCGCCCAGCCCGCGCTGATCCGGGCGCGCTCCCTCGACGGTGAGCACGGCCTGCGGATCCGCGTGCGCACGGCGGACCAGCAGGTCCGGGACGCGGTAGCCCCGACGTCGGAAAGCGGCCCGGCTCGTCGGAACGGGCACGATCCACGTCGCCGATGTCACCAGCGGGCTGAGGACGCTCGCCAGCGCCGCACCGAGCGGGCGCGCGATGAGCGTGTCCCCCTCCCCCTTGAGCCGCCGGATGCAGCGCGCCGCCACCCCGTCGAACTCGAGGGAGGACCAGACGGGCCGCCCCGCCGGTGTCACCGACTCCTGCGCCCGCGGCGCCAAGGCACTCCGACAGCCCGGGCACAGCAGGAGGCCGGGCTCACCGCAGCCCGCGCAGTTCGCGGCGAGAAGGAACGCGGCGACCTCGGCGCCGATCCGAAGGAGACGGGATTCTTCCTGCATCCGACGATTCTGCGACTCCTGGCATCGGTCACACCGTCGAGCCGCCGGCCGTCCTGCACAAGCCTCGGGCGGGACCGTGTCGTGCAGGAAGGGTCATTCGCCTGCGCGGGTGGCGAGGACGGAGATCCCGGACGCGACTTCACGCCAGGCCGTCCCCGCATGTGCGAACAGCTGTCCGCCCGCACCGAGGATGCGCACTCCCGCGGTCGTCCGCGCACCGGCGGCGGAGATCGCATCGCCCGGAGCGGCCTCCGAGGTACCCGGTCCCCCGACCATCTGAGTGATGAGTTTCGGACTGCTCGGGTCCATCAGCACACCCAGCTGGTCGGGACCCAACCACACCAGGCCCGTCGCCGGTTCGGAGAGCTGGATCAGCTGCTTGGCATCGCTGAGCTCGATCGGAACGCCCGCGGCGTCGCGGACGATGCCGGCCACGACCACCCAGTACTGCCTGCCGACCGTGATGACCGCGGCAACCCGACTGCCGTCCGCGGCGACCCGGAGGTCCGAGATCGCGGAAGCATTCGGCCAGGCGTTCCCCACCGTCTGCGGAACCACCTCAGCGTCCCAGGCGCGTAGGGCGGAAGGATCCCCTCGCGGCACCGACCAGGTGTACCCGTACGGGTCGAGCGAAGGATCGATGAGCCCGGTACGCGAATCCAGCTCGATGCGGCTGCCGTCGCGGACGAGGTAGACATGACCGTCTCCGAGTCGCGCCGCGACCTGGGACTCGTCCGCGGCCACATCGAGGGAGAGGATGGGTTGAGCGATCGCGGCGATCTCGGTGCTGATGCCGGGGAGCGGCGAGATCTCATCTCCCACGATCTTGCCGAAGACCCCGTCCTTCAGGACGAGCGTGCCGATCTCGGTCGAAGGTTCGATCACGTCGACCACGCCGGCATCGAGGTCGCGGCCGTCCACGGTGAACTGCACGCGTGTGACTGCGACCCCCGCGGCCCTCAGCGTCGCCTGCAGCTGGGTGCGCATCCGCGCGAGCGTCGTCTCGTCGAGCGCGACCGCCGGACGAGTGAGCGCGACTTCGGCCACCTGCCCGGTGATCGGAACCGCCTCCTGGGCCAGCTGGACGTCGGCGGGGAACGAGTTCTGCACGACGGGATCCAGCCAGGCGCTGGGCACACCGCCGATCAGTGCCCGCGTCACCGTCGTCGCCGGACTCTGGCGCCGGGGGAACCACCTCATGTCGGGGACGAGTCGCGACCAGCTGACGTCGAAGTACTGCAGCGGGTAGGCGTCGTACACCTTGTCGAACCGCGGGTCGTCGATCACGACCCCGTCGAGCGCTTCCGTGATGCGCCATTCGCCGTCGTCCATCCGCTCGAGGGCGAACGGCATGGTCGAGGCCCCGGGCGCATCGGCGTAGGCACCGGATTCGTCGACACTCGCGACCAGGTCCAGCTCGACCTGCACCTCGGCCGAATCCGCCTCCTCGACCAGCTCTTCGGGGACCGTCGAGGTGAGCGTGCGGGATTCCGGGCCCGCGTCGACGGACACGCCGGACGCGGGTCGCCAGGTCCGCTGCAACGCCGGCGAAAGGAACTCGCGTGCTGTGGCCCAGTTGTCAGCCGTGGTGATGCCGGCCTCCAGGAAGCCCTCCACGATCCGCTCGGGGCCGGCCCCCTTGACCGGGCCCGAGGCGACCGGGAAGAAGTCGATGTCCTGCGAGGATTCGCCGAGCTTGAGGCCGACCGTCACATCGCCGCTGGTCGGAAGCCCTGCACACGCCGGCAGCAGCAGCGCGGCGATCGCCAGCGCCGCGCCACGCAATCGTCTCTTCGATCGTGCGCGGATCATGGCCCCTCCCCCTCGTCGAACAGCTCGATGCGACTCTCGGCGAGCGAGATCGGCTGTGTCGCGTCGCCCAGTTCCGCCAACGGCTCCTGCGGCTCGACGGGGACCGGGCTCGGTCCGTCCAGCGTCCCCTCGTGCCGAGGAATGGTCAGCACGAAGTTCGTCCCGACCCCGAGTTCCGACCAGACCGCCAGCGTTCCGCCGTGCAGCGTGGCGTCGCCGAGAGCGATCGACAGCCCGAGCCCCGTGCCGCCGATGGTGCGCTGTCGCGACGGGTCCGCCCGCCAGAACCGGTCGAACACCCGCTCCGCGTCACCCGGCTCCATCCCGAGACCGAAGTCCCGGACGCCGGCGGCGACCGCGTGCTGGTTGCTGTCGACCGTGATGACGACCGGACGGCCCTCACCGTGCTCGATCGCGTTGCCGATCAGATTGCGCAGCACCCGGCGCACCCGGCGGGGGTCCATGTCCACGGGCGAGTAGCCGCCCGGCGCCACCAAGCGCAATTCGGTGCCGTGGCCATCCGCGAGCGGCCTCATCTGTTCGATGATGTCCTCGGCCAGGTGCGCGAGACTCGTGGCCTCGAGCTCGAGCTGCACCGATCCCGCGTCGTAGCGACTGATCTCGAGCAGATCCGAGAGCAGCGTCTCGAACCTCTGCACCTGCGCGTGCAACAGTTCCGCCGCGCGCGCCGTGGTCGGCTCGAACTCCGCACGCTGGTCGTTCAGCATGTCCGCGGCGAGTCGAATCGTCGTCAGCGGTGTACGCAACTCGTGCGAGACATCGGAGACGAAGCGCTGCTGCACCATCGACAGCTCGCCGAGTTCCTTGATCTGCGCCTCGATGCTGTCGGCCATGGCGTTGAACGAACGCCCGAGAACGGCCAGCTCGTCCTCGCCGTGCACATCGATCCGCACCCCCAGATCCCCCGCGGCGAGTCGCGCACTCGTCTCGGCGGCCTGGACGATCGGGGTCGACACGGCTCGCAGGACGATCCAGGAGATCGCCGCCACGATCGCCACGAGCCCGATCCCGGCGATCCAGAGCGTCCGTTGCACGAACAGGAGCGTCTGATCGGCGTCGCCCAGGTCATAGGCGAAGTAGATCTCGAACGGCCCCGCTTCCGGGACCTGGAGCTGCTGCCCCACGACGATCCCGGGGACCACCCCGCCGTTCTCGACCGGGAGCGCGACGGACTGCCACTCCTGGCGGTCATCGAGCTCGACCACGCGCCTTCGCAGTTCCGGGCTCAACAGGCTTTCGTTCAGCCCGGCCTCGAACCCGTTCAACGGCGAGGTGTCGGCGCCCGTCTCGATCTTGTATCCCGCGAGCTGGTCGGTGCTCGACGTCCGCGCCAACGTGTCCCTGATGCCGTCCCAGAGAGTGCTGAGTGCAGCCGGGTCGTCGCCCACCTCGGCCACATCGAGGATCCGCTGCGCCTGGTCGACCGCCCGACGGGCGTCTTCGAGGGCGACGTTCTTCCGTGAGATGAAGAGGTCGTTCTGGATCGCGAGAGCCATCGTCACGCACGTGATGAAGATCGCCAACGAGGTCGCGAGCAGCGTGATCGAGAGGGTGCGGAACCGGAGGGACCGTCTCCACAGGAGGCCGAGCATCGTCGGCCAGCCTCGCCAGTCGCGCAGGACGGCGACCGTCGTCGTGGTCGCTGTCGTCGCAGCCATCGTGCTCCTAGCCCACGCTCCCGGCACGGTAGCCCACACCACGCACCGTCATCACGATCTTGGGGTTGTCCGGGTCGAGCTCGACCTTGGCGCGAAGGCGCTGCACGTGCACGTTAACGAGTCGCGTGTCGGCCTTGTAGTGGTATCCCCACACCTGTTCCAGGAGCATCTCCCGGGAGAAGACCTGCTGAGGCTTCGAGGCGAGAGCGACGAGCAGCTGGAACTCCAAAGGCGTGAGTGCAATCGGGTCCGTCCCTCGACGCACCTCATGCGCGTCCACGTCGACGGTGAGGTCACCGACCCGCAGCTGTTCGCTGGTGGCCTGCGGCGTCGGGCGGAGACGAGTACGGATCCGCGCCACGAGTTCCTTGGGGTTGAACGGCTTGACCATGTAGTCGTCCGCGCCCACCTCGAGCCCACGGACGACATCGGCGGTGTCGCTGCGTGCCGTGAGCATGATGATCGGCACCCCGGATTCGGCGCGGATGCGCGTGCAGATCTCGATCCCGTCCATCCCGGGGAGCATGAGGTCGAGCAGCACCAGATCGGGCCGCTGCGTGCGCCACTCCTCGACGGCTCGCGCTCCGTCCGCGCAGAAGACCGGCTCGAAACCCTCGGTGCGCAGCACGATTCCGATCATCTCGGCGAGTGCTGTGTCATCGTCGACCACGAGAATGCGTGAGGTCATAACTGTTACCTTATGGCACCCAGTCCCAGAGGCCCCAGGTCTGCGCACCACGTCGTGGATATGACACGATGGGACCGCACGATGGAGGGAGTGCCTTTTGAGTGGCCAGACATGGACGCCCGCCCCGAAGAAGGGGATCATCCCTCTTCATCCGCTGACATTCGGAATGCTGCTGGGGAAGGCCTTCGCGGCGCTCCGGCACAACCCGAAGGTGCTGTTCGGGTTCGCCGTCGTCATCCAGCTCGTCGTCGTTCTCGTCACCGCGGGCGTGATGGGGGTCGTGTTCTTCACGACGTTCTCCCGGTTGGAGACGGTCTCCCCCTCGTCACCGGACTTCGAGGCGGTGCTGGCCGGAACGGTCGGGATCAACCTCATCGCCGGAATCGCCGTGGGCCTCGCGACGATCGCGTTCACCGCGGTCATGCAGGGCGTCGTCGCCGCCGAGATCGGCTACGCAGCCGTCGGCGTGAAGGCCACGCTCCGGATGCTCTGGCGCAGGATGGCGCCGTCGTTCTGGCGGCTCGCCGGCTTCGCGTCGCTGACGGTGGCCGCGGTCTTCGGGCTCTTCGCGATCGTCGCGGCGATCATCGCCGCGTTCGTGGCGGGCGGCCTGGGTGGCAGTGCCGAGCTCATCGGCGTCGTCGTCCTCACGGTGATCCTCATCGTGCTCGCCGCCATCCCCCTGTTCGTGTGGCTGACGACGAAGCTGCTGCTGGTGCCGTCGATCCTCGTCCTCGAACGTTCACACTTCCGTGACGCACTCGTCCGGTCCTGGCGCCTCACCCGGGGCCGCTTCTGGGTCGCCTTCGGGGTCGTGTTCCTCATCAACCTCATCATGGGCGTGGCGATGCAGGTCGTGAGCATCCCCTCGACGCTGCTGAGCACGCTCCTCACTCCCGTGATCGCGCCCACCGGCGCCGTGGAACCTGCGGCCGTCGTCGGTTTCGTCCTCGCGATCCTCGCGCCGCAGATCCTGATCCTCGTGATCCAGGCGATCGCGGCCGTGGTCCAGAGCACCGGTGCCGCACTCATCTACGTCGACTGCCGGATGCGGTACGAGGGTCTGGATCAGACACTCATCGCGTATGTGGAACGCCGGGACCTCGGCTGGACGGACGAGCAGCAGGGTGACCCGTTCCGCGTGGACCCCGCCCGTGCCGTCAGCTCCGCACCACCGCCCCGACAGGTCCCAGAGCACGTGCAGATGACCCAGGGCTACGCCTCTGCTCCGTACGGCACCGCACCGGGTGCTCCCTCCTCCCCCTACCCGGCAGCACAGCCCTACCCGGCAGCGCAGCCCTACCCGGGACAGCCTTCCCCCCCGCCCCCGCCTCCGCCCGCACCGACCGCACCCCCGGTGCCGACACCATCGCCGGGGAGCACGGGATCGATGGGGGCCGCGCCGGGGGCGTTCCCGCCTCCGCCCGCACCGACCGCACCGACCGCACCGCGGGAGACCGGGTGGGCTGCGCCCGGCGGCGATGACACGGCATGATCCGACCGTTCGACGACCTGTTCGTCCCCGACGGCGACGAGGCGCGACGCTGGGCCGAGGAGGAACTCTCCAACCCGCGCTATACCGACGCGAAGCCGACGTGGTTCGACCTCTTCGCCCGTGACGTGGGCCGTTTCCTCGCCGATCTGTTCAACGCCGACAACAGTGCGAATGTGGGGCCGGCCGCCCTCATCATCGTGATCACCCTCATCGTCGGCGCGTTGATCGCGGCCCTCATCATCTGGGGTCGGCCTCGAAGGTCCCGCACCGTCCGACGCGGCCGCGCGGATCTCCTGGGCGCGGCCGATGATCGCTCGGCGTCACAACTGCGCAGCGACGCCGAGCGCCGAGCACGCGAAAGCGATTGGAGCACGGCGACGATCCTCCGGTACCGCGCTATCGCCCGGAGCCTGCTGGAGCGGGATCTGATCGATCCCGCCCCCGGCGCCACCGCGCAGTCCATCGCGCGCGACGCGATCCGGGTGTTCGAGCAGGAGGCGGAGGCGATGCGCCGCGCGGCCACTGCGTTCGACGACGTCCGCTACCTCGGGCACGCCGCGACGGAGCAGACCTATCGAGAGCTCGCCGCGACCGACGCCCGACTGCTGTCGCTTCGCCCCGAGGAGGTGCCGGCGTGAGCATGACCCTTCAAACCCCGTCGGTCCCGTCGACCGCCGAGCACCGACCGCGCAAGACGAAGGCGATCGTGGGCTGGCTGATCGTGGTGGCGCTCGTGCTGATCGTCGCTTTCGTCGCGCTCCGTGTCAGTGTGACACCGCCGGGAGCACGGGGAGCGCTCGATCCGGAGGGCCGGGACGACGCGGGCGCGCTCGCCCTCGCCGAGATCCTTCGCGACCGAGGAGTCGACGTCGACGTCGAGCGTTCCCGGACGGCCGCGCGCGCGGCGATCGGCGACGACACGACCCTCGTGATGGCGAATCCGTACACGTTGACGGACGACGCCTTGGAGACGCTGATGGAACCGGCGGACCGCATCGTGTTCCTCTCGGCGGGCACCCATCTCCTGAGCGCACTCGAGATCGGTGAGAACGCCCCGGGAACGCTTCCCGCGGTATCCGCCGAGTGCGATGTCGCTGAGTTCGCGCGCGTGGGGACGATCCGCGCCGACCGACTCTTCGCCCCCGCTAGTGACGTGACGGCCTGCTTCGGCGACACGAACGGTGCCGCCGTGCTCGTGGACGACCGCACGGAGGACCGACGCATCGTCGTCGAGGGCTCGCGGCTCTTCGGAAACGCCTACCTCGCGGAGAACGGCAACGCTGCACTGGCCCTCGCTCTGCTCGGGCAGACGGGCCACGTCGTCTGGTATGTGCCGAGCTTCGCGGACTCCGACATCGAGGGCGAGTCAGTCGACACGCTCGGAACCTTGACGCCGCCCTGGGTCACACCGGTGATCCTCCTGCTGCTCCTCACGGGGATCGCCGCGGCCGTCTGGCGCGGTCAGCGCTTCGGTCCGCTGGTGGCCGAGACCCTGCCCGTGACGGTCCGCGCCTCCGAGACGATGCACGGACGCGCGCGTCTGACGGCCAGGGCCGCAGACTCGGCGCACGCCGCGGAAGCGCTCCGCGATGGCGCCCAGCGCCGACTCGCACGCCGACTCGGGCTCGCCGCACACG
>NZ_JRKC01000086.1:0-882 GCF_000800925.1 Microbacterium sp. ZOR0019
ACGTTGGCCGCCGGGTCGTAGCCCGAGCCCTTCACGACGATCTTGTCGCCGGCCGCGAGGGCGGCACTCCCGGCCGGGGTGGTGCCGTCGGCAAGGAAGACCTCGAGCGACGGGGTGAACGTCGGGGCGGTGAGCGCATCCCACTCGGCGTCGCTGATCGTGACCGCGTCGCGGGCGTACAGGGTGTCGGCGTTCGGCATCGTGTGCTGCTTCCAGACGATCACTTCGTAGGACTTCGTGCGGTCGAGCGTGGAGGCAACAGCTGTGAGGTCGACGGTGAACACGCCGCCGGAGATGCCGCGCACGTACTGCATCGCGAGGAATCCGCCGCCGGTGGTGACCTCCGCCTCGGTTCCCGCCTCGATCAGCGCGACGTAGGCACCCGTGATGGCGCCGAGCTTCGATGCCTTCGCCTCGACCGCGAGCCCATCCTTCGCGGTCGCGCTCTTCACCGTGGCGGTGAGAGTGGCGGTCTCGGCGTAGTTCAGTGCGACGCTGCGCTCCTGATCGACGTTGACCACGCCTCCGGCCGCGTAGGTGTAGACGCCGTATGAGCCCGGAGTCGAGGACGCGTCCTTCAGCGTCAGGGTCGCCTGGAACGTGCCGTCGTCCGCGATGTCGACCCACTGCGCGCGGATCGCACCGTGATACGGGGACGGCACCTGGTTCAGCACGTCCTCGGAGAGCGCCCAGACCTGCGCCCCCACGGATCGTGTCGACGACGCGGCACCGGTGGACGGCTGCCATGTCGAGGCGAAGTTGCCGAACACGACGTAGGTGCCCTGCGGAAGATCCTTCGGGATCGGCACGCCGCGCCCGCCGACGTTGGCCGCCGGGTCGTAGCCCGAGCCCTTCACGACGATCTTGTCGCCGGCCGCGAGG
>NZ_JRKC01000087.1:0-31582 GCF_000800925.1 Microbacterium sp. ZOR0019
ATCGCGCACCTCGCCGGGCCGACCGACTGGCTGGAGGCGGAGTCGCGCGCCGACGGATTCGCCGCGGAGCTCGCCGCCCGTGGCCTGACGCCCGGCCCCGTGATCGCGGGGGACTGGTCGGCCGGGTCGGGGCACGCCGCGGTCGAAGCGGTGCGACGGTCCGGCGTGACCGCGGTGTTCGCCGCCAACGACCAGATGGCGCTGGGGCTGCTGAGCGCCTTGCACGAGGCGGGGCTCGACGTCCCGGACGACGTGAGTGTCGTCGGGTTCGACGACACTCCTGACGCCGCCTACTACTGGCCCGCGCTCACGACCGTGCGCCAGGACTTCGACGAGTTGGCGCGGAGGGCTGTCGCTGCGGTGATCGGGGACGGAGCCGCGGCCCCCTCCGATCTCGCCGCCGTGGCGCCGGTGCTGGTCTCGCGCGCCTCCATCGCTCCTCCGCGCTGAGTGCTGCGCTCGCCGGGGGCGGCGGGTTGACGGGTGCCGAGCAGCCGTGACAGACTTCCGTGACCGGTCACAGTGACCGGTCACGACGATCGAGGTAGCCGTGAGCGACGACGCCCCCACCTTCGCCCCCGACATCGAGAGGGCGATCGCCACCGTCCGCGCGGATGTGTCCCGCCTGCACGGCGAACTGGTCCGCTACGGGCTGGTCGTCTGGACCGGAGGCAACGTCTCCGGGCGCGTCCCCGGTGCCGATCTCTTCGTGATCAAGCCGTCCGGGGTGAGCTACGACGACCTCGCGCCCGAGAACATGATCCTGTGCGATCTCGACGGGAACGTGATCCCCGGTACCGAGGGCAGTGAACGCTCGCCCTCGAGCGACACCGCCGCGCACGCCTACGTCTATCGGCACATGCCGGAGGTCGGCGGAGTCGTGCACACGCACTCGCCCTATGCGGTCGCCTGGGCGGCGCGCGGCGAGGAGATCCCCTGCGTCATCACCGCCATGGCCGACGAGTTCGGCGGCCCCGTGCCGCTCGGGCCGTTCGCGATCATCGGAGACGACTCGATCGGTCGTGGCATCGTCGAGACCCTCAGCGGCCATCGGTCGCGGGCGGTGCTCATGCAGAACCACGGGCCGTTCACCATCGGCGCCGATGCGAAGGATGCGGTGAAGGCGGCGGTCATGGTGGAAGACGTCGCTCGCACCGTGCATCTCGCCCGGGAGGCGGGGCCCCTGATCCCGATTCCGCAGGCAGCGATCGACAGCCTCTACGAGCGCTACCAGCACGTCTACGGCCAGAGCACGGACTCCCGGCGATGAGCGCGCGCGACGACATCGCCGCCGGCCGCACGAGTCTCGGCATCGAACTGGGGTCGACGCGGATCAAAGCCTGCCTGGTCGGCTCCGACCCGGCCGAGGTGCTCGCCACCGGAACCTTCTCCTGGGAGAACCGCCTCGAAGACGGCCTGTGGACCTACGCGCTCGACGACGTCTGGACCGGGCTGCGAGCCGCATATGCCGGGCTCGTGGACGACGTCGAGCGGCGGCACGGCCTCCGCCCCGAGACGTTCGGGGCGATCGGCATCTCGGCGATGATGCACGGCTACCTCGCTCTCGACGCCGACGGTGGGCTGCTCGTCCCGTTCCGCACCTGGCGCAACACGAACACGGGGCCCGCCGCCGCCGAGCTCCGCGCGGCTCTCGGGGTGAACATCCCGCTGCGCTGGTCGATCGCGCACCTGCATCAGGCCGTGATCGATGCGGAACCGCACCTGCCCCGCCTCGACTTCGTCACGACGCTCGCGGGGTACGTGCATCACGCACTGACCGGCGAGCGCGTCCTGGGGGTGGGCGACGCCTCGGGCATGTTCCCGATCGACGCGGCCACGGCCGACTACGACGCGGGGATGCTGCGGTCCTACACCGAGCTCGCGGGCGATCGGCTTCCCGCCTCGCTGACCGCGCTGCTCCCGGCGGTGCGGGTGGCGGGGGCGGCGGCAGGGACGCTCACCGACGACGGTGCCGCCCTCCTCGACCCCACCGGAGCGCTGCGGCCGGGCATCCCCCTCTGCCCGCCCGAAGGTGACGCCGGAACCGGGATGGTGGCGACGAACGCCGTGGCTCCGCGCACCGGAAACGTGAGTGCCGGCACGAGCATCTTCGCGATGGTCGTGCTGGAGCGGCCGCTGGCGGAGCAGCACGATGAACTCGACCTCGTCACCACCCCGGCAGGAGACGCCGTGGCGATGGTGCACTGCAACAACGGGGCCAGTGAGCTCGCCGCGTGGGCGGGGCTGTTCGGACGCTTCGCCGCGGCGGCGGGGCAGCCTCTCGACGAGGACGCCGTGTTCGACGTGCTGTTCCGCGAGGCACTGGCAGGAGAAGCCGACGCCGGCGGGCTGCTCGCCTACAACCACCTGGCCGGAGAGCCGATCGCCGGGCTCGCCGCCGGGCGACCGCTGTTCGTCCGCACGCCCGACAGCGACTTCCACCTCGCCAACTTCGTGCGTGCGCAGGTGTACGGCGTGTTCGGCACCCTCGCCCTCGGTATGCAGGTGCTCACCGCAGAGGGCGTGGAGCTGTACAGGATGCTCGCCCACGGAGGCATGTTCCGCACAGCCGGGGTCGCCCAGCGGTTCCTCGCCGGGGCGCTCGCGGCTCCGGTCGCGGTCGGCGACCTCGCCTCGGAAGGCGGGGCATGGGGCATCGCGGTGCTCGCTTCCTACCTCGCCGCGGCCGACGAGTTCACGCTGGGGGACTACCTCGACCAGCGGGTCTTCGCCTCGGCAGCCGTCGCTGTCGTCGACCCCGATCCGGCGGACGTCGCCGGATTCTCGTCCTACCTCGATCGCTACCGCGCGGGTCTGGCCGTCGAGGCGGCGGCCGTCGCATCCCTCTGACGCATCTGCGCTTCACTCGAAAGGCACGCCCCATGGCTCTCACCACCTCGCTCGACGGCTACGAAGTCTGGTTCCTCACCGGCAGCCAGCATCTCTACGGTCCCGAGACGCTCGCGCAGGTCGCGGCGCAGTCCCAGGAGATCGCCCGGCTGCTGGATGAGTCCGCCGAGATCCCGGTGCGCATCGTCTGGAAGCCGGTGCTCACGGATGCGGCGGCCATCAAGCGGACGGCGCTCGAAGCCAACGCCGATGATCGGGTGATCGGTCTCGTCGCCTGGATGCACACCTTCAGCCCCGCGAAGATGTGGATCGCCGGCCTCGACGCCCTGCGCAAGCCCCTCGCCCATCTGCACACGCAGGCGAACGTCGAGCTGCCCTGGGCCGACATCGACTTCGACTTCATGAACCTGAACCAGGCCGCGCACGGCGACCGTGAGTTCGGATACATCCAGACGCGCCTGGGCGTGCCGCGCAAGACCATCGTGGGGCATGCTTCCGACCCGCGCGTGCGCCGGGAGCTCGGCACCTGGCAGCGTGCGGCCGCCGGGCTGGCGGCATCCCGCGATCTGAAGCTCGCCCGTTTCGGGGACAACATGCGATTCGTCGCCGTGACCGAGGGTGACAAGACCGAGGCGGAACTGCGCTTCGGCGTGCAGGTCAACACCTGGGGTGTGAACGAGCTGGCGGATGCCGTCGCGGCAGCATCCGACGGTGAGATCGACGCGCTGGTCGCCGAGTACGAGGAACTGTACGAGGTCGCCCCCGAGCTCCGGCGCGGCGGCGACCGGCACTCCTCGCTGCGCGACGGTGCCGCGATCGAGCTCGGGCTGCGATCCTTCTTGGAGGAGGGCGGCTTCAGCGCCTTCACGACCTCGTTCGAAGATCTGGGCGCCCTGACGCAGTTGCCGGGTCTCGCAGTGCAGAGACTGATGGCGGAGGGCTACGGCTTCGGCGCCGAGGGCGACTGGAAGACCGCGGTGCTCGTGCGCATCGCCAACGTCATGGGCTCCGGCCTCCCCGGCGGCGCGAGCCTGATGGAGGACTACACCTACGACATGACGCCCGGCGACGAGCTGATCCTCGGCGCCCACATGCTCGAGGTCTCGCCGTCGCTGACCACCGCGAAGCCCACGCTCGAGATCCATCCGCTCGGCATCGGCGGCAAGGACGACCCGGTGCGACTCGTCTTCACGGCGGACCCGGGGCCCGCGGTCGTCGTCGCCCTCAGCGACATGCGCGACCGTTTCCGTCTCACCGCGAACGTGGTCGAGAACGTGCCACCGCGCGCCGCGCTGCCCAAGCTCCCGGTCGGGCGTGCTGTCTGGAAGCCGCAACCGGACTTCACCACCAGCGCCGCCGCGTGGCTGACGGCGGGGGCCGCACACCACACGGTCATGTCGACCGCGGTCGGCATCGAGGCGTTCCGCGACTTCGCCGAGATGGCAGAGGTCGAGCTGCTGGTGATCGACGACAGCACGACGCTGCCGGAGTTCCAGAAGCAGGTGCGCTGGAATCAGGCGTACTACCGCCTGGCGCAGGGGCTCTGATGGTGGCGCCTCGCTCCGGTCGACAACGGCGTCTCACCGGCCACGGTTATGCGGCGGAGATCGCGAGCGTCGGCGCTACTCTCCGGACGCTGACCTTCGACGGGCGCGACCTGGTTGTCCCCTTCGATGCGGATGAGGTGCGCCCGGCCTATCGTGGGGCGACACTCGCTCCCTGGCCCAACCGCATCGTCGACGGACGCTACCGGTTCGCCGGTGCCGAGCACCAGCTGGCACTGACCGAACCGGAGCGCGGCCAAGCCCTTCATGGACTCCTCGTCTGGGTGGAGTTCGAAGATCGCCTCGTAAGGGAGGATCGCGTCTCGCTGGCCGCCGTCATCGAGCCTCAGGCCGGCTACCCGTTCCGCATCGAGGTCGAGGTCGACTATCGCCTCGATGCCGATGGACTGCACCAGACCGTCACGGCGCGCAACCTCGGTGCGGAGACGGCGCCGTGGGGTACCGGACCGCATCCTTACCTCGTGGCCGGGCCCGGACGCGTGGACGACTGGACGCTCACCCTTCCGGCATCCGAGGTGCTGACGGTGACCCCGGAGCGGCTGAGCCCGGTCACCGTGGAGTCCGTGACGGAGCACCCGGAATGGGACTTCCGCGAGGGGAGGCGGATCGGCGATGTGTTCATCGACCACGCGTTCACCTCGCTCGCTCGTGCGGACGAGATCGCGGAGGTCCGCGTCGTCGCGGCTACGGGGGAGGGCGTCGGGATCGCGTGGGACCGGCGGTGCCCGTGGGTGCAGGTGCATACCGCCGACACCCCCGCAGTTCCGTCGACCCATCGCATTGGGCTCGCGGTCGAACCGATGACGTGTCCTCCCGATGCCTTCAACTCCGGCGTCGACCTGGTGACCCTGGCGCCGGGCGAGGCGCACGCCGCCTCGTGGCGGATCTTCGGGATCTAACGTCCAGCGGCCTCCGGTCGCGAAAATGCATGGCTCCCGGCTCAATTCGGTGCCATTCCGCGACCGGAGCGAAGGGCGGCACGTACGCGACGCACGAGCACCTCGGGCTGAGCGAGCAGAGGCGCCGTCACCTCGATCACCGTCCACCCCGCCGCACGCAGCGCCGCGGCACGCTCGACGTCCGCCGCCCACTGCGCGCCGTGCATCATGCCGTGGTACTCGATGAGCACCCGGTGTCGGCGGTAGACGAGGTCACCGCAGGCCAGGAAGACACCATCCTCGAAGATGTCGACGTTGAGCTCGGGCTCCGGCAGTCCGGCCTGGACCAGGAGGCAGCGCACCCGACTCTCACGCGGCGACCAGGAGTCCTCGCGGATCAGCGGGAGCGCTTCCCTCAGGTTGCGGATTCCGACGCGGCGCCCTGAGCTCAGGGCAGCTTCGAGCGCAGCGATCGTCGTTAGCGGCGCCCGTCGCGGCGTAGGGCGACCATGACCGGAGCGCCAGGCGCGGCAGAAGTAGTCGCCGAGTGCGACGAGATCGAAGATGGGCAGTCGGCCGAGAGCGGCCCAGGTGGTCGCGGGATCCGAGAGACGGATGCCCTCGAGGTGCGTCGTGGCCGTGCGATCCTCCTTCCCGCGATGCCTGACCACGCCGCGGACCCGGGATAGTGGGCCCGTGCCGATCGTGGTGACATGCACGCCGAGCGCGTCCGCCTCCGCGATAGCCCCCTCCAGGGTGCGGGTCAGGGGCAAGGGAGCACCCCAGAGCGCAGCCGCCGATTCATGGCTGATGTGCTGCCGCTCGTGCATGCGGTGGGCGTAGGCCCGGGCGGCGGTGACACGCGCATCCCGTTGGCGTCGGTACGGGTCCGGCTGTTCTGAGCGGTCAGGAGGGAGTCGCCGCCGTACGGCCGGGAACGGGCGCTCCAGATCGTCGGCGCTGAGTCGGCCTCGTCCGACCCCCGCGCGATATGCGGCTCGCAGACTGAAACTGTCGCCGAGGTTCGGAGGAAGGGGGTCTCGTGTGCGTCCCATCCCTCGACGCTGGCACCGGACGCGTGCCGCGTGGACGGCTCTCCCCAGGGTTGCTCCTCCTCCGGTCGCGATATGTCAGCTCTGGGAGGCGAATTGGCTGACATCTCGCGACCGGAGCGTGGGGTGCGTGCGCCGACAAAACCGGCTGTGGAGGACGGGATGCGGAACCGGCTGTGGAGGACGGGGCGCGGACGTGAAGGGGCGGGTCAGAGCAGCGCGGCGGCCTGACGGGCAGCGCCCAGGGCGACATACTCACCCGCGGCCGGCACCTCGACGGGGATGCCGAACACCTGCGGCGCGATCTCCCGCACGGCCTCCGACTGCGCCCCGCCGCCGATCAGCAGCCCTCGCCGCAGCGGCACTCCCGCCTCCCGCAGGGCGTCGAGTCCTGCGCGGAGCCCCGAGAGCATGCCCTCCACCGCGGCGCGCGCCAGGTTCTCGCGCGTGGTCGAGGCGAGGGTCATACCACTGAGGGTCGCCGTGGCATCGGGCAGGTTCGGGGTGCGCTCACCCTCGAAGTAGGGGACGAGCGAGAGTCCTGCCGCTCCGGCCGACGCCGACAGAGCCAACCTGCTGAGCTCGTCATGGTCGACTCCGAGCAGGGCCGCCGTGACGTCGAGCACCCGCGCCGCATTGAGCGTGCAGACCAGGGGGAGGAAGTGGCCGTCGGCCGAGGCGAACCCCGAGATGATGCCGGACGGGTCGGCGGACGGTTCCGCGCTCACCGCGAAGACCGTGCCGCTGGTGCCGATCGAGACCACGACGTCGCCGGGGCCCGCGCCGAGTCCGAGCGCGGCCGCCGCGTTGTCGCCTGCCCCCGGCCCGACCCGGCGACCGCTCGCATCCTCCACGGATTCGTCCGCACCGAGCACGCGCGGCAGCAGGACGTCGTGTCCGAGGGCTGCGATCAACAGCTCGCGATCGTATCGTCCGGTCGTGGGGCTCCAGTATCCGGTGCCGGACGCATCGGAGCGGTCGGTCACGAGCTGATCCAACGCGGGTCCGAGAGGCGCGCTTTCCGCGCCTGCCGGTCCGTAGCCGCGGAGTCGCCACGTCAGCCAGTCGTGGGGGAGGGCGACCGCCGCCACGCGAGCCGCGTTCTCGGGTTCGTGGTCGCGCAGCCAGCGCAGCTTCGAGATCGTGAACGAGGCCACCGGCACCACGTTCGTGCGCTCGGCCAGCTCCTGCGCACCGAACTCGGCGACGAGGTCGGCCGCTGCCTCCGCGGAGCGCGTGTCGTTCCAGAGCAGCGCATCGCGGATGACGGCGCCCGAGGCGTCGAGCGCCACCATCCCATGCTGTTGCCCGCCGATGGCCCACGCCGTGACGTCGTCGAGACCCCCGGCAGCCTCGATCGCGGCGGTCAGTGCGGACCACCACGCTTCAGGATCGACCGAGGTGCCGTCGGGATGAGGGGCGCGACCGCTGCGCACCACCGCTCCCGTCTCGGCGTCGACGACGACGACCTTGCATGCCTGCGTCGACGAATCGACGCCGAGGACGAGCGCCATCAGCCGATCACCGGGCGCCCAGCAGGTGCTCGGTCGCGAGCTGCTGGAGGCGGACGAACCCGAAGCCCTTGCCGCCGAGGTAGGCGTCGGCGTCGAACTCCTCGTAGGCGCTGCGGTCGGTCAGGAAGGCGTCGTAGGACTCGCCCTCGTCGAGCGTCGGCGTCGAGAGTTCGGCGACCTTCGCGGCGGCCAGCGCCTCCTGCACCTCGGGGTCGGCGCGGAAGGCCGCAGCACGCTCCTTCAGCAGCAGGTAGGTCCGCATGTTGGCGGCAGCCGAGTCCCAGACCCCCGCCTCGTCCTCCGTGCGCGAGGGCTTGTAGTCGAAGTGACGGGGTCCCTCGTAGGCGGGCACGCCGTTCGGGCCGCCGTTCTCGAGCAGGTCCACCAGGGAGAAGGCGTTGTGCAGGTCGCCGTGGCCGAACACGAGGTCCTGGTCGTACTTGATGCCGCGCTGGCCGTTGAGGTCGATGTGGAAGAGCTTGCCGTGGTACAGGGCCTGGGCGATGCCGGCCGTGAAGTTGAGACCCGCCATCTGCTCGTGTCCGACCTCGGGGTTGACGCCGACGAGCTCGGGGCGCTCCAGGGAATCGATGAACGCGATCGCGTGGCCGAGGGTGGGGAGCAGGATGTCGCCGCGCGGCTCGTTCGGCTTCGGCTCGATCGCGAACCGGATGTCGTAGCCCTTGTCGGTCACGTAGTCGCCGAGCAGGTTGACGGCCTCCCGGTAGCGCTCCAGCGCGGCACGCACGTCTTTCGCCGAGTCGTACTCCGCGCCCTCGCGGCCACCCCACATGACGAACGTGCGCGCACCGAGCTCTGCGCCCAGGTCGAGCTGACGGAACACCTTGCGCAGCGCGAAGCGGCGCACCTGGCGGTCGTTCGAGGTGAAGCCGCCGTCCTTGAAGACCGGGGCGCTGAACAGGTTCGTGGTGACCATCGGCACGACGAGACCCGTGTCGGCGAGCGCACCCTTGAGGCGGTCGATCTGCGTCTGGCGCTCGGCATCCGTCGACCCGAAGGCGAAGAGGTCGTCATCGTGGAAGGTGAGACCGTAGGCGCCGAGTTCCGCCAGCTTCTCGACGGCGTGCACGACGTCGAGGGCCGGACGCGTCGGACCGCCGAAGGGATCGGAGCCGTTGTATCCGACGGTCCAGAGACCGAACGAGAACTTGTCGGCGCGGGTCGGGGTGAGGCTCATGATGCTCCTTCGCACGGGCGCACGGCGGCGTGCGCGTATATGTTGTTGACAGCAACTTATACGGAGAAGAGCAGGATGTCCAGCCTCCTAGACTGAGACACCGAGCGGGAATGCGAGGACCACGTGACCGAACCCGGGGAGGGCGCCGCCGCCAAGGACGCGAACGGCGGGGTGCGTGCCGGTAACCTCGCCCGTGTGCTCCGTCTCGTCCATCTGGGCGGCGAGCAGTCGCGCGCCCAACTGACCGCCGCGACCGGACTGAACCGCTCGACCATCGCGGACCTCGTCGCAGAACTCGCCGGTGACGGCTGGGTCGTCGAGCGCGAGCCGGGACCGGTGGGCCGGGTGGGGCGCCCGTCGCCCGTGGTCGCCGCAGCTCCGACGACGGTCGTGATCGCCGTGAACCCCGAGGTCGACGCGGTCGAGATCGCAGCGATCGACCTCGCGCGCACGATCGCGGTGCGGGAACGGATCGAGTCGACCTCGCTGCTCGGTGCGGACGAGGTGGCGCCCCTCGTCGCCGGAGTGATCGACCGCTGGAGACGCGGTGCGCTCGCAGGGATGCGCGTGATCGCGGTGGGGGTGGCGGTGCCCGGTCTGGTGCGTGCCGCGGACGGACTCGTGCGCAATGCGCCGCACCTGGGATGGACCGATCTGCCGTTGCGTGCATCCATCGCCGCGGCGACCGGGCTCCCGGTGGCGGTGGGCAACGATGCGAGTCTCGGTGCGCTCGCCGAGCACCTGTTCGGTGCCGCCCAGGGCGTGGACGATCTCGTCTACCTCAACGGCGGCCCCTCCGGCATCGGCGGGGGGATCATCGTGCACGGGGCGCCGGTGGGCGGTGTGGGCGGATTCGCCGGTGAGTTCGGCCAGAACCGCGTCGACGTCTCCTCCGATGCGGTCCTGGAAGACGTCGTCAGCAGGGCGCGGTTGCTGGCGGCGCTCGGTCTCGCGGTGGCAGACGAGGCGACGCTCGCCAGCGCGCTCGCCGCGGCTGCCGATGAGGACGCCGTCCGCGCCGAGTGCGCCCGCCAGCGGGCCTTCCTCGCGCAGGCGATCGCCGACGCCGTCAACATACTGAACCCCTCCGTCGTCGTCCTCGGCGGATTCCTCGCCCTCCTCGAGAGCGTCGACGCGGAGGGCTTCGCCGCGGACGTGGCAGCTCGAGCGATGACCGAGAACGCAGAGGGACTGCGCATCCTCCCCGCCTCCCTCGCGGCAGACCGCCTGCTGCTGGGTGCCGCCGAACTCGCGTGGACGACCGCCCGCGTCATCTGACACCCCCTCCGAGAACACCCCTGCAGCCGCGGAGAGTCGGACACTACGCTGAGTCACGTGACGAACTCGCGCGACATGGTCCAGATCCCGGGCGGCACGTTCCTGATGGGGTCCGAGGACTTCTACCCCGATGAACGCCCGGTGCACGAGCGTGAGGTCGCCTCGTTCTTCATCGACCGCTATCCGGTGACCAACGCGCAGTACGCCGAGTTCGTGGACGCGACGGGGTACGTGACCGTCGCCGAACGGGAGCTCGATCCGGCCGCATTTCCGGGCGCCGACCCTGCCGACCTCGTCCCCGGAGCGATGGTCTTCACGCCGACGTCGGGACCGACGAATCTCGGGGACTGGCGCAACTGGTGGCGTTGGCAGCCCGGAGCCTTCTGGCGTCGACCCTTCGGACCGGACTCCTCGATCGACGACCGGATGCAGCATCCGGTCGTGCACGTCGCGTTCGAGGACGCGGTGGCGTACGCGGACTGGGTCGGGATGCGGCTGCCCACGGAAGCCGAGCACGAGTACGCGGCGCGCGGCGGCCTGGAAGGCGCGCCGTTCGCGTGGGGGGACGAGCCGTACCCGGGCGGCGTCGCCCAAGCGAACTCCTGGCTCGGTCGTTTCCCCTACGACAACCAGGGTGTCGGCGGCACAGCGCCCGTCGGCTCCTATCCGCCGAACGGCTACGGCCTGTACGACATGATCGCCAACGTGTGGGAGTGGACGACCGACTTCTACACCCCGCGGCACCTGCGGCTCTCCGACACCCCGGTCGATGCGGGGAAGCGGACGAACCTCCTCGCCGCAGCGAGCGCGCAGGAGGGCTTCCCCGGCATCCCCCGTCGCGTGCTCAAGGGTGGATCCCACCTGTGCTCGCCGGACTACTGCCTGCGGTTCCGGCCTGCCGCGCGCTCGCCGCAAGCGGAGGACACGGGGATGTCGCACATCGGGTTCCGCCTCACCCGCTCCGAGTGAGGCGTCCTGGGTTTCGGCCCGTGGACCTGTTTGGCTTCGACCGGGGGCATCCGCCCCCTCTCACCGGTTGAAGCAAGGAGTCACCCATGGCCGAGAAGCCCAACATCCTCATCATCTGGGGCGATGACATCGGCATCAGCAACCTGAGCACGTATTCCGACGGTCTGATGGGCTATCGGACGCCGAACATCGATCGGATCGCCGATGAGGGCGTGAAGTTCACCGACTACTACGGCGAGCAGAGCTGCACGGCGGGACGTGCGGCCTTCATCACCGGACAGAACCCCTATCGGACCGGACTCACCAAGGTGGGGATGCCCGGCGCGAAGCTGGGCCTCCAGCCCGAAGACCCCACGATCGCGGATGCGCTCAAGCATCACGGCTACGCCACCGGGCAGTTCGGCAAGAACCACCTCGGAGATCGAGACGAGCACCTGCCCACCGCGCATGGCTTCGACGAGTTCTTCGGCAACCTCTACCACCTGAACGCGGAGGAGGAGCCCGAGCATCCGGATTACCCGACCGACGAGGAGTTCCCCGGCTTCAGCGAGAAGTTCCGCCCGCGCGGTGTGCTCCACAGCTGGGCGAACGCCGACGGAACACAGCGGATCGAAGACACCGGACCGCTCACCAAGAAGCGCATGGAGACGGTCGACGAGGAGTTCCGCGATGCGGCGGCCGACTTCATCCGCACGCAGGCGGACGACGACACCCCCTTCTTCGTCTGGTTCAACTCCACCCACATGCACTTCCGCACCCACACCAAGGAAGAGAGCAAGGGGCAGGCCGGACGCTGGCAGTCGGAGTACCACGACACGATGATCGATCACGACGGCGTCGTGGGCAGTCTGCTCGACCTCCTGGACGAGCTGGGACTGGCCGAGAACACGATCGTCATGTATTCCACCGACAACGGTCCGCACATGAACAGTTGGCCGGACGCCGGCATGACGCCGTTCCGCAACGAGAAGAACTCGAACTGGGAGGGCGCCTACCGCGTGCCGGCGATGGTCCGCTGGCCGGGGCACATCCCCGCCGGGACGACGCTCAACGGGATCGTGAGCCACAACGACTGGTTCGTGACCCTGCTCGCGGCTGTCGGCGATACGGACATCGCGGAGCGGCTGAAGTCGGGCACGGACTTGCACGGGACCGAGTTCACGGTGCACCTCGACGGCAACAACCAGCTCGACTACATCACCGGTGCCGTCGATCAGAGTCCGCGCCGACACTTCTTCTACGTCTCGGATGACGGCGACCTCACCGCACTGCGCTTCGACAACTGGAAGCTCGTGTTCCTCGAGCAGCGCGCCTCCGGGACCCTGCAGATCTGGCAGGAACCGTACATCGAGCTGCGATTCCCGAAGCTGTTCAACCTCCGCACGGATCCCTACGAGCGGGCGGACATCACGTCGAACACCTACTGGGACTGGGTGCTCGACCGGATCTTCCTGTTCGTGCCGGCGCAGGCATATGTGGCGCGCATGCTGCAGACCCTCGCGGAATTCCCGGCCCGGCAGGAATCGGCGTCGTTCACGATCAACCAGGTCATGGAGAAGCTGGAGGCGTCGACCGCCGGCAGCTCCTGAGCCCCCTCCCTCAAGGTTCCGGTCGCGATATGGCAGCCAGAAATGGTCCGGAGGCTGTCATATCGCGACCGGAGCGACCGGAGCGGGGCGGGGGTCAGCTCCGGGGCGGGCCGGAGGACTGACGAATGATGAGCTCGTGCGCGGTCGTGATCGTACGGGCCTCATCGCTCGCCGGGCGAAGGATGAGCGAGACCGCGTGCTGCCCCATCTCGAACATCGGGATCCGCGCGGTGGTGAGCGCGGGGGCGACATCCGGCGCGACGGCGATGTCGTCGAAGCCCACCACCGACATCTCTTCCGGCACGCGGATGCCGTGCTGGCGCAGTTCGCTGAGAATGCCGATGGCCATGGCGTCGTTGAGACCCACGATGGCCGTCACGTCCCGATCGAGCAGGTCTCTGGCCCCCGCGATGCCGCCCTCCCGGGTGAACTCCTGCGAGACCACGGTGAGTTCGACGTCGGTGTCGGCGGTGCCTTCGCGCAGACCCGCGATGCGGTCGGCGACCGTGTTGAGGTCCAGGGGCCCGGCGACGACGCCGATGCGGCGGTGTCCCAGCTCGGCGAGGTGACGGCCGACGGAGATACCGGCGCGGTGGTTGTCGGGGAGCACGGCGTCGACCGGAAGGTGGTGTCGACCGATGACGGCGGCGCGGCCACCGGCGAGGGTGAAGTCCAACAGGGCTTCGGACATGCCCAGCTCGCGGCGGTGGTCGGCGTAGCCGGAGCCGGCGATGATGATGGATCCCACGCGCTGGCGCAGCAGGGATTTGACCTGAGCGAGCTCGCTGTCGGGCGTGCGGTCGGCTTGTGCGATCTGCACGGAGCGGTTCTCGAGCGTCGCGCTGCGGATCACACCGCTCGCGATGTCCGAGAAGTAGGGGTCGCCGATCTCGTGCACGACGAGGCCGATCGTCGGGACGAGGCCGCCGGCGAGTCCTCGCGCGTGCATGTTCGGTTCGTAGCCGAGCCGATTGGCGACCGTTCTCACGTGTTCGGCGACCTCGGGCGATATCCCCGGTCCGCCCGTCATCGCCCGCGACGCACTCGCGAGGGAGACCCCTGCGGCTTCGGCCACATCAATCAGTCGTGGCGCGCCTTCACGCTTCACGAAACCTCCCCCTGTGGAGCAAGATCAACGCTGATTGCGAGGTAGGTTGCTCTTCGTTCTTCGATCCCACTATAGTGGCGGAAGCGCTTACGAAAGCGCTTTCGCTACGATGACGTAGGAGACTCGGATGACTGCACCCAGACACGGTCGACGGATCGCTGCGGCGATCGGGACGCTGTCGATCGCCGCGCTCACGGTTTCGGCCTGCTCGGCCCCCGGCGATGAGGCGGAGGGAGGTGGCTCGGACGATCCCATCGTCATCGGCATCTCGCTGCCGCTCACCGGCGACTTCTCCGAACCGGGCAAGGGTGTCGAGCGAGGCTACGAGGCCTGGCGCGACATCGTGAACGAGAGCGGGGGTCTCCTCGGACGTCAGGTCGAGTTGAAGATCCTCGACGATCAGTCCAATGCCGACCGGGTGGTCTCGGACTACGAGTCGCTGATCGCCCAGGACGGCGTCGACCTGGTGTTCGGTCCGTTCTCGACGCGACTGGTCGTGCCCTCGGCGCGCGTCGCGCAGGAGTACGGGATGTTGTTCGTCGAGCCGGCCGGCGCTGCCGAGGAGGTCTTCGAGCAGGGTTTCGACAATCTCTTCTACGCGGCACCGGCCATCGCGAACGACCACTACAACAACCTCGCGGACTATCTGCTGGCCCTTCCTGAGGACCAGAGGCCGGAGACGGCCGCGGTCGCGGCGATGGACGACCCCTTCGCCCAGGGCACCGCCTACGGACTCCGGGACAAGCTCGAAGAGGCCGGCGTCGAGATCCTCGTGAACGAGGTCTACCCGCCGAACACCACGGACTTCTCCACGATCGCCGCGAAGATCGCGCAGTCGGATGCCGACATCGTGATCGGCGGCACGCAGTATCAGGATGCCGTCAACCTCATCATCGCGCTGCAGCAGCTGAACTATCAGCCGGAGCTCGCGGCGTTCTCGACCGCTCCGACGAATCCGGAGTTCGCCGCCGCGATCGGTGGTGCGACCGAAGGCATCCTCGCCCCCACGGGGTACTCGCCGAAGTCCCAGTTCCCCAGCAACATCGAGTTCGTCGAGAAGTACACCGAGATGCACGGCAACCCGCCGTCCGAGGACGAAGCCAATGCCTACACGACCGGTCAGGTCGTCGCGGCTGCGGTCGAGGCCGTCGGCTGCGCCGAGCAGGGGGACTGCCAGCAGGAGCTCATCGATTGGCTGCGGGACAACTCCGTCGACACGGTCGTCGGAGAACTCAGCTGGGATGAGACCGGCAAGCCCACGGGTGCGCACCTGATCCAGCAGTGGATCGACGGCGAGATCCTGATCGTCCTCCCCGAGGACGTCAAGGAAGCCGAGTTCCTCTACCCGAAGCCGACGTGGTGATCCGCACATCGTGAGTGGAGCACTGCTGCTGCAAAGCCTGATCCTCGGTGTCCTGCTGGGAGGGCTCTACGCCCTCCTGGCGGCCGGGCTCACGCTGTACTTCGGGATCATGCGCGTGGTCATGATCGCGCACTCGGCCTTCCTCATCCTGGCCGCCTACCTCGCGTGGTGGTTCAACAGGGAGACCGGGATCGATCCGCTCGTGTCGCTCGTCGTCACGGTGCCCCTGTTCTTCGTGACCGGTGTGGTGATGCAGCGGCTGCTGGTGTCGAGGCTCAAGCCCTTGACGCTGACCATGATGTCGGTGCTGCTCACGTTCGCGGTGGCGCTGATCATCGAGGGAGCGCTCGGGTTCTTCTTCACCGGGACCCAGCGGCGCATCCCGCTGCCGTACGCCAGCGCCAGCCTCGAGGTGTTCGGCGCGCAGGTGCCGGTGGTCAAGCTCATCGCCTTCGGTCTGGCGGCCGTGGCCCTCGCTCTCCTCTTCGTGCTGCTCAAGTACACGAAGTTCGGTCAGGCGCTGCGGGCGACCATCCAGCATCCGGAAGCCGCACGGCTGGTCGGCATCAACACCGATCGTGTCGCCGGCTACGGGTTCGGTCTCGGACTCGCGACGGCGGCGATCGGCGGCACCGCGCTCTCACTCGACGCCACGATCTACCCCTCGCTCCACTGGCACTGGATCGGACCGCTCATGGCGATCATCGTCGTCGGAGGGCTCGGCAGCATCCCCGGTGCCGCGATCGCGGCGCTCATCCTCGGCGTCGCGCAGAGCCTGCTCCAGCTTCCGCTGGGGCCGACCTGGGCGCAGACGGTCTTCTACGTCGCGCTCTTCGCCACGCTCATGTTCCGTCCGCAAGGATTCTTCGGAGGTCGTCTTGCCCAGCGTTTCTAGCAGAGAGCCGATCGCCACCGAGACGGTCGTGATCGCGCCACCCGCTCCCGTGCGGAGAAGGTCGACGACGTGGGTGAAACTCGTCCTCCTCGTCGTCGGAGCCGCGCTCGTCCTCTCTTTCCCCACGATCGCCCCGAACCCGTACATCCTCTCGGCGGGCGTGGTGATCCTCAACTACGCCGTGCTGTCGACGGGGTGGAACTTCATGGGCGGGTTCACGGGATACATCTCCCTCGGACACGCCGCGTACTTCGGGCTCGGCGCCTACGGCACCGGTCTGCTGATCAAGTTCCTCGACCTTCCCGGATTCCTCGCCTGGATCGTGGCAGCCGTGGTCGTCGCGATCATCGCGATCCCGATCGGCATCGCCGCCCTTCGCGTCCGCGGCGCCTCCTTCGTGATCGTCTCGATCGCCTTCGTGCTGATCATGCTGCTGGTGTTCCAGAGCTGGCGCGACGTGACCGGTGGATCCGAGGGCCTGAACGTCCCACGTCCGTTCGACGTTCTGCGGCCGGAGCACCACCGCATCTTCTACTACCTGTTCGCGGGACTCCTGGCGTTCGCGCTGGTGGTGTGGTGGATCATCGATCGGTCCAAGTTCGGCACGGCGCTCAAGTCGGTCCGCGAAGACGAGGACAAGGCGCAGTCGCTCGGTGTTCCGACCACGCGGTACAAGCTGATCGCCTACGTCCTGTCCGCGCTCTTCGTGGCGCTCGGAGGCGGTCTGTACGCGCTGTGGTTCGGCGACCTGGATCCGATCTTCCAGTTCTCGATCCTCATCGGCTCCTACATGGTGCTCATGGCGCTGCTCGGCGGGGTGCGGAACCTCTTCGGACCGCTGCTCGGCGCCGTCGTGGTCGGGGTCGCCCTCGAGTACTTCAAGCTCGAGTTCGGAGACACGCAGTTCCACCTCATCGCCACCGGCATCCTGCTCGGCATCGTCGTGCTCTTCATGCCGGACGGCATCATCCCGGCCGTGAAGGGGCTCTTCACTCGCTCGTCGAACGCGGCCTCGATCCGTGAGGTCACCGCCGGCGAGCTGCTCGAGCAGAACAAGACGCGAACAGCGGACGCTTCGACGAAGGAGACGTCGTCATGAACGCCCCCACGGCTCAGCCCATGGCCACACTCGAAAGCCTGAGCACGGTCTCGATGACGAAGTCGTTCGGCGGCGTCACCGCGGTCGACGGCGCCACGGTCACTTTCCAGGAGGGCAAGGTCAACGGTCTGATCGGGCCGAACGGCTCGGGCAAGACCACCTTCTTCAACTGCGTGACCGGGATGATCAAACCCGACTCCGGAGAGGTGCGCTACCGAGGGCAGGCGATCACGCGCAAGTCGCCCGACCGCATCGCGCGCGCCGGCATCGGGCGCAGCTTCCAGCTGTGCCGGGTGTTCCCGCGCATGACGGTGATGGAGAACCTGCTCGTCGCGGTGCGCAGCACGAACATCCGTCAGCAGCTCCGTTCGGCGCACGATCCGGAGGAGCTCGAGCGGGCGCGCAACTGGCTTCGACGCGTCGGAATCGACCACCTCGAGCACGCCGAGGCGCGAAACCTCAGCTACGGACAGCAGAAGCTCCTGGAGCTGGCAGGTGTGCTCATGGGCGAGCCCGACACGATCATGCTCGACGAACCCGCCGGAGGGGTGAATCCCGCGCTCATCGGCCGCATCGCCACGCTCGTGCGCGAGCTCAACGAAGAAGGCAAGACGTTCATCATCGTCGAGCACAACATGGAGATGGTCATGAGCCTGTGCGACCACGTCGTGGTCTTCGACCGCGGCCGCCAGATCGCCGAGGGAACCCCGGAGATCATCCAGCAAGACCCCCGAGTCCTGGAGGCCTACCTTGGAGTCTGAAGCGAAGAATTTGCTCGAGCTGCGCGACATCGAGGCCGGATACGGCCGTGCGGCCCTCGTGCTCCGCGGTCTCACGGTCGAGGTGCCGCCCGGGTCGGTGGTCTGTCTGGTCGGTCCGAACGGAGCGGGCAAGTCGACGGTGCTCAAGGTGGCCAGCGGCATGCTCAAGCCGCGGTCCGGAAGCATCCGCGTCGATGACCGCGACATCACCGGTGAAGGACCGCAGTCGATGCTGCGTCACGGGCTCGCACACGTCCTCCAGGGGCACAGTGTGTTCCGTGAGATGACGGTCGGCGAGAACGTGATGCTCGGTGCGTTCACGCTGAAGGACCAGACGATCATCCAGGAGCGCATCGAGTTCGTCCAGAACCTGTTCCCGATCGTCGGGGAACGGTGGAAGCAGCTCGCGGGTCTCCTCTCCGGCGGTCAGCAGAAGCAGGTCGAGTTCGCACGCTCACTCATGGTCAGCCCCAAGGTGGTGCTGCTCGACGAACCGTCGATGGGACTCGATCCCAAGACCACGGAGAAGGTGTTCGAGCAGATCGTGCGGATGCGCGATGCCGGCACCGCCGTGCTGCTCGTCGAGCAGAACGCGCGGAGGGCGCTCGAGACCGCGGACATCGGTTGTGTCCTCGATCTCGGTCGCGTGCACATCTCCGGTCCGGCTTCCGAGCTTCTCGCAGATCCGACACTCGCCGCTCTGTACCTGGGCGGCAAGCCCTCGGTCACCGACGCGGGCTGAGGCCCTTCGCTCCTGCTCCTCCGCTGCAGTGCCGCCCCGGAGGAGATGCACGGTACTTATCGGCACGACACCGCACGACGATGACGTTGAGAGGTCTGTGATGCACGAACGAACCCTGCGACCGGCGAACCGTGAGACCCGAGCGGATGCGCCCCCGCGCTCCCGACGACTTCGACGGTCTGCAGCCGTGGTGGCCGCGGCGACCGTGGTCGGAGCCCTGTTGACGGCGGTTCCTGCGGCCGCGGCGGAACCCTTCACCGAGCTGATCGACTTCGAGGCCTATGAGCGGGTCGCGTTGAACGGGCAGGACGGGTGGGTGGCCTCGACGGCCCCGCGCGTGGTCGCCGATCCGTTGAACGGCAACAACCAGGTCGTCGAATCCGTCGGCGGAGGACAGCAGTCGTACCGGGAGATCCCCGCGATCGCGCAGGGAGAGACCGGCACATTGTTCTTCCGGTTCCTGCGCACCGGGAGCGTGGACACCTCGTTCGGCCTCACCGATGTGGACGCGCCGAACGACTACGTGCACAGCCGGGCCTACGTGAACAATCAGAACGACGACATCCTTCGCGTGCGTGACGGCGGAGCGTTCAAGCCCGCCGGTGTCTGGTCTCGTGACGCCTGGCAGTGCGTCTGGATCGTCGCCGACAATGCGACCGACAAGGTCACCGTCTACAGCCAGGGCGGTGCGTACGAAGAGAGGACCCGCCTGCCCGAGGGCACCGAGCAGCAGTTCGGCTTCCGTCAGGCGGTGAACGGCGCACTCGATCGATTCTTCTGGAAGAACGGCGCATCGAGCACAGGACGACTGCTGCTCGACGACGTGGCTGTCGACACCACGGGGGAGAACCTCGCGATCGCCACCGGGAACCCGGGTGACTGCGCGCCCGGGGGCACCGCGACCGAACCCCTGCTCAACCCGCTCCCCGATCCCGCGCTCGCCGACCTCGGAATCGAGGTGGCCGAGCTGGCGCAGCTGCCGGAGTCGCACACGACCCCGGCCACGCAGGACCAGCGCCTCGTGCGCCACAACCGGATCACGCACCTCGACGAGGTGCCCGACGGCTCCGGTCGGCTGATGGTGCCGGACAACAACGACATCCTGTACCTGGTCGACAAGGACTCGGGCGAGTACGTTCCCTACCTCAACGTCCGCGACGAGTTCATCGACAATTTCCACAACAGCGCAGGCCTCGGCACCGGTCTGGGGTCGGCGGAATTCCACCCCGACTTCGCCGAGAACGGGCTCTTCTACACGGTGCACACCGAGGGCGGGTCGGCTCTCACGGAGGACACTCCCGACTTCCCCGCCTTCGGGAACACCGCCTTCCACAGTGTGATCACCGAGTGGAAGGCCGACGACCCGTCTGCGGCGACCTTCGCGGGCACACACCGCGAGGTGATGAGGATCCCGTTCGCCGGTCGTGTCCACACCGTGCAGCAGATCGCCTTCAACCCGACCGTCTCGGCCGGTGACGCCGACTACGGCAACCTGTACGTGCTCGTGGGCGACGGCGGCAACGGGGTCGGCAACGGCAATCCGCAAGACCTCGCCACACCGCAGGGCAAGATCCTCCGGGTGGACCCGACCGGCGACGACAGCGCGAACGGCGAATACGGTGTGCCGACGGACAACCCGTTCGTCGACGAGTCGGATGCCCTTCCGGAGATCTTCGCCGTCGGCATGCGGGACCCCCACCGCATCAGCTGGGACCCCGAGGGCGACCACACGATGTACCTCGCCCACATCGGCGAATGGCAGGTCGAGTCGATCTACGCGGTCGAACCCGGGGACAACTTCGGTTGGTCTGTTCGCGAGGGATCCTTCGTGGCCGACAACCGGCAGATCTTCCCGCTTCCGGAGGACGATGCGGAGAACGGCTTCACCTATCCCGTCGCGGCCTACGACCACAATCGCGATCCCGGTCAGACCGGCGACGCGGGAGTGGCCGTGAACGGCGGATTCGTCTACCGCGGCGAGATCGCGGAGCTGCAGGGGCGCTACCTCTTCACCGATCTGGTGCGCGGGTGGGTGCTCTCCACCGATGCGGAGGAGATGATCCGCAACGACGGCGACATCGGTGACCTCGCCACGATCGAGGAGCTGCGGGTGTTCGCAGACGGCGAGGAGACGACGTTCCAGGACCTGGTCGGCGACAAGCGCGTCGATCTGCGATTCGGCTCCGACGCCGACGGCGAGCTCTACCTCGTGTCGAAGGCGAACGGGAAGATCTGGAAGGTCACCGGTGCGCGGACCGTCGACGAGCCCTCGTCACCGTTCGTGCTCCCGGCGCTCGCTCCGAACCTCGTCACGCACTACGACTTCGATCACCCCGACGCGGCGAAGCCGACCATCGAGACCGATCAGGGTCGTTCCGGTACCGATATCTCCCTGATCAACGGCGGAATCGAGATGCGGGTCGCCGATCGTGCCTATCCGGGCGCGGGCGAGGCGCTGCAGACGCAGCAGATGAGTCCGCGGACGGCGTCGAACGACGACTGGAAGGCGGGCATCTACGACGCCGAGGGCGTCGAGTCGCTGGACAGGTTCGCCGGCACGGACATGGCGTCCGTCATGGGCTGGTTCAAGCCCACCGGCGATCACCCGGCGCTGAACTCGGGCACGACGAATCCGGACGACGTGTACAACGCGATCGGTCTCGCGGGGGTGCTCACCGGAACGTCGGACGGACACGCGGTGCGCGCGTTGCTCGAGGTCATCACGGTCGGTGGCGAGCTCAAGCTCGTCGCGCTCGGGCGACGCGTCGACGGTGCCGGCTCGTGGACGTTCGCGGCCGATCTGCCCTGGAACGAGATCCTCAAGAAGGGGCAATGGGTGCACCTGGCGGCGACCTTCGACTTCGGGAAGGGCGAGATGAAGCTCTTCATGAACGGCGAGGAGCTCGCGGGGAAGTACACCGCAGCCAATCCGTGGGGTGAGGGCTCGACGTCCGACACCGCGCCTGCGGGCATCAAGATCGGCGGGAGCTTCCCGCAGAACACCAGAGAGGCCAATCCGTTCAACGGACGGATGGACGACATCATGCTGCTCGACACGGTGCCCACGGCCGAGCAGGTGGCCGCGCAGTATGCGCTGTACGACGTGCCGGAGGTCGAGCCTCCGACGCCGCCGACCTGCACGCCGGACGGCACCGTCATCACCGATGTGATGTCGCAGGATGACTGGGCGCCGAAGACCCCTGCCAAGTGGGACTTCCCCGGTGACCAGGTCATCCTCACGGAAGCGGGGACGAACCCGAACGACGGGATCCGCCGTCCGTTCGAGTACGCCGTGCTCACCGAGGGCCCGGAGCTCGGTTCGTTCGATCTCACCGGCCAGGTGCGCCTCGACGAGAAGGCGTCGGTCAACAACCGCGATGTGATCATCGTCTTCGGGTGGAAGTCCGACACGGAGTACTACTACGCGCACCTCTCGCAGGACAACTCCATCTATGCCCACAACGGCATCTTCAAGGTCAATGGTGCCGACCGCGAGCGGATCGACGACCAGTGGGATGGAACGGTCGGAGCGCCACCGGCTGTCACCGACGAGGAGTGGCACGAGGTGCGGCTGCTCCGATGCGCGGACAGCGGTGACATCGCCGTCTTCGTGGACGGGATCGACACACCGTTGATGACGGCGAACGACAAGACGTTCACCGAGGGGCGTGTGGGCTTCGGCTCATTCGACAACTTCGGACGCCTCCGTGATCTGTCGGTCACCATGGCGGCGACTGACACCACCGCGCCCACGGCGACCGTGAAGAGCGGCGCGACGTTCACCGTGGGGAGGGACGGCGTCTACAGCAAGGTGTCGTTCAAGCTCCACGATGACGGAAAGGTCGACCGGTTGACGCTCAACGGCGTCGAGAAGGATCTGACGAACAACGCCTGGTCCGATCTGAACGCGGTGGTGCCCGGCGCCTTCGGCGCGGTGGAAGGCGCGAACACGCTGGTCGTGTACGACGTCGCGGGCAACGCGACGACCGTCCGCTTCACCCTCGATGCGACGGCTCCCACGGTTACGGTCAAAACGGGCGGCTCCTTCACGGTCGGTGCGAACGGCACGTACAGTCTGGTGTCGTTCAAGCTCCACGATGCCGGGAAGGTGGATCGCCTGACCCTCAACGGGGTGGCGAAGGATCTGACGGACAACGCGTGGTCCGATCTCAACGCCGTGAAGCCGGGTGCTTTCGGTGCGGTGGAAGGGGCGAACACGCTGGTCGTGTACGACGTCGCGGGCAACGCGACGACGGTCCGCTTCACCGTGACGGCCGGGTAGTCGCGTCGGCGGATGCGGGGTGCCCAGCGCCCCGCATCCGCGCGCTGCCGCAAGCTGGCTCCCATGCCCGCCCCAGCATCCCCGGCTACCCTCGGTGACATGCGCCGTCTCCTCGTTCTGCCCCTCGTGCTCGCTGCCGGATTCCTCGTCGCCGGATGCTCGCAGGTCACGCAGCTGGCCGGTGATGCTCTCGGCGTCGACGTGCAGGCGACGTGCGCGACGATCGACGATGCCTACGGTCAGTACCAGGCGCTGCTCGAGCAGGGCGAGGTGTCGGCGGAGCAGGCGGATGCGGCGCGGGATCAGCTGGTCGCGTCGCTCGACGGGCTCGCGGACGGTGTCGACGGGGCGCTGGGCGATGCCATCCGCTCCGGTGCCGAGAAGATCAGCGGGATGACCGATCTGCGGGCACCCGAGACCATCGAAGCGGTCGAGCAGCTCAAGGAGTCGGCGTCGGCGTTCTGCGGCTGAGCCGGATCGCGCCGGCGACCGTGGCGGCGACGAGCGCGCTGGAGCGGGCGCCGAGGTGGATGCCGTCGCGGTGGCTCGTCACGGTCCGGGCGGTGACCTCGAAGACGTCGATCAGGTCGATGTGGAGGTCGCTCGCCACGCGTCGCACCAGCGGGGCGACCTCGCTCGCGATGATCCGCTCATCGACGCCGCGGCGGTTCTCGAAGGCGACGGGCGGCGTCAGGAGGAACACGGTCGCTCCCCGTGCGCGGTAGCGTTCGGCGAAGTCGGCCAGCTCCGACGCGTATCGTTCCGGATTCCAGTTGTCGCCACGCGCGTCGTTCGAGCCGAGCATGATGAGCACGATGTCGGGCTGGGACTCGAGTGATGCTGCGGCGTGCGGACTCTCGTCGTACGGCCAGTCGCCGTCGCGTTGCAGGGTGCGCCGGTTCACGCCGTAGTTGAGCACCTGATACCGGTCGCCGAGGATCTGCTGGAGGCGGCCGGGGTACGCGCGCCGCGCCCGGCCTCGGAACAGCACGCCCGCGCCGTAGGTGTTGCTGTCGCCGACGGCTGCGACTCGGATCCGGTCTTCTCTGGGGCGGGGGATCGGCGGATACATGATCCTTCGATACATCACAGCGATGGTGCCTGCCAGGAGGGCGACGCTCGCAGCGGCCGTGAGGATCCTCCGGCGCGCGTCGGACAGCGCGGGACGGATCATCCGTCCATCCTCTCTCAATCCCCGCACCTGCGGGGGAAGGAGGGGAGACTGTCACTGAGTGCTGAGACGTGCAGAACAGGAGAGCGATGACGACCGTGTTCCCTCGTTCCGTCTCCGTCGTCATCCCGGTGCGCAACGACGCCTTCCTCCTGGAACAGTGTCTCCGCGCCCTGGCGCGGCAGACGCGCAGAGCCGATGAGGTCATCGTCGTCGACAACGGCAGTACGGATGACACCGTTGCGGTCGCCGAACGGCACGGAGCGCGCGTCGTGTCGGAACCCGTGCAGGGGATCCCTCGCGCCTCGTCGGCCGGCTATGACGCGGCGTCGTGCGACATCATCGCGCGCCTGGACGCTGATTCCCGCCCCGGACCGGACTGGATCGAGCGGATCGAGCGGACGTTCCGCGAACGCGACGACCTCGACTTCGTCACAGGCGACCCGCGCTTCTACGGCTCGACGCCGCTCGTGCACTGGGTAGGAGAACGTCTCTACATCGGTGGCATGTACGCCGCCCTCACTCCGTTGCTCGGACACGCGCCCCTCTTCGGTTCCAACATGGCCATGCGGGCCGAGACCTGGCGGATCCTGAGCGGTGAGGTGCACCGCGAGCCGCAGAACATCCACGACGACTTCGACCTGTCGTTCCACATCCGACCCGGGATGACCGTGCTGCGTGATCGTCGTCTCGTCGTCGAGGTCTCGGCGCGGCCGTTCCAGGACTGGGCTTCGCTTCGACGTCGGCTGAGCTACGTGCTTCCGACCGTGTGGCTGCATCTGCCGCAGGAGCCGCTGTATCGGCGACGGCAGGCCCGGCGGCGGGAGGAGTCGTCGGCGCGCGGCCGGTGAGTCAGCCGCGGGCGCGAGCGTACAGGTCGAGCAGATCCGCCGCCAGCTGGTGCGGAGTGGTCTCGCTCGGGCTGTGCCCTGTCGCATAAGCACGGATATCGGCATCGATGTCGCGGGCGAACCTCTGGTGGGCGGCCAGCGGCCACAGGTCGTGTGCGCCGGCGACCACGAGTTTGGGTACCGGGAGTGCGCGCACGCTGCTGCGCAGGTCGGGCGTCGCCATCATCAGCCCGATGATCTCGTCGACGCTGCGCCTCCGTGTGAGGGCGAACCGGGAGCGCACGAACTCGAGCCGCCGGGGTGGCACGCGGTTCTTGTTCGTCACGATGCCCCAGATCATCAGGCCGGCACCGCGCCGCGGGCTCGCGATCGGGGCGATCGGACCCAACCACTTCATGGTGGCGAAGACGTTGCCGGCGCCCGGGGGAGTCGTGAGAAGGGCGAGCGAGAGGACGAGCTCAGGACGGCGGATCGCCACGGACTGCGCGATCGTGCCCGCGAACGAATAGCCCAGCAGATGGGCCGGGGCACCTGCCTCGAGGAACGCGACGAGGTCGTCGATGAACAGGTCGTACGTGTAGGCCCGGTCCGCGCCGGCGGCATGCGATTCGTACTGGCCGGCGAGGTCGAAGGACTGCACGAAGTATCCGGCCTGTGCCAGAAGCGGCAGCATCAGCGCGAAATCCTCTTTGGATCCCGTCGCACCCGGCACCAGGACCGCACGAGGATGCGTCGGATCACCGAGCGACACGACGGCCAGCTCACCGCTCGGCGCCGAGAACCATGACCTCACTGAGCCGGCGGGCGGAATCGTCCAATCGATGTCACCGATCGCGGCATCGAGCGCGGCGGCGGATCCGGCTGCCCGCTCACTTCGCGAATCCGTCGACACGCTGACACGGTACTCCCGCGCTCCGGTGCGCGGACGGAGCGCGCGCCGCGGATCGACCGAACGACGTGGCTGCTACGGGCGTCGGGCCTCGATCAGGTGACGGGTCGAATGCGCGACGAACGGTCCGTCGGCCTGGATCCGGTCGTGCAGGTCACGGAGTCGGTCGAGACTGTTCTCGACCGTGAACCCGGGCACCCACCAGATCACCTTGCGGAGCAGGTAGACCGCCGCGGCGACGTCGTGGATCTCGATGCGAAGCCTCGCGGTTCGCAGATCGATGACCTCGAGCCCCGCAGCCCGTGCGGCGTCGGCCTCGTCGTCGGGGTGGCGTCCGCGGCGCGCTTCCGGCTGGGGGCCCAGGAAGAACTCGATCAGCTCGAACGCGCTCGCTGGCCCGACGTGTTGCGCGAAGTAGGTTCCGCCCGGCGTCAGCACCCGCGCGATCTCCGACCACCAGATCGTCGCCGGATGCCTGCTGGTGACGAGGTCGAAGGCTTCATCGCCGAACGGTAGTGGCGGCTCGTCGGGGTCTGCGACGACCACCACACCACGGGGATGCAGGAGCCGCGTCGCGCGACGCACGTTCGGTGGCCAGGACTCGGTCGCCACGGCGGCGGGCGGGAAGGCCGCGGCCTCGGCGAGAACCTCCCCGCCGCCGGTCTGGATGTCGAGCGACGCGGACGCACCGCCGAGGCGCTCGGACAGGAGGCGGGCGTAGCCCCACGGAGGCCTCTCCTCGGTGGCTCTTCCGTCCAGCCAGCCGAAGTCCCATCCGGTCACGTCGGCGGTCCTTCCGGCTTCGATCAGTGCCTCGAAGGAATCGGTCATGGATCGATTCTCTCAGCGGCCACCCCACCGGAGCCTTTAGTTGCACTTTGGCAACTAAAGGCGTATGGTTGACCTCGATCAACTTTCTACGCAGGAGCATTTCCCCTTGGCACACACCCCATCCGCAGTATCCGAGACACGCTCGGCACGCGAAGTCTTCACCGCGATCTCCGGGCTCGTCGTCGGCATGTTCGTCGCCGTCCTCTCCGGCACGGTCGTGTCGACCTCGATGCCGGTCATCATCGCCGACCTCGGCGGCACGCAGTCGCAGTACACCTGGGTGATCACGGCGAGCCTGCTGGCGACCGCGGTCTCGACCCCGATCTGGGGCAAGCTGGCTGACCTGGTCGACCGCAAGGTGCTCGTCCAGATCTCCCTCATCCTCTTCACCGTCGGCACCGTGATCGCCGGCTTCTCGACCGACACGAACATGCTCATCGCTGTCCGCGTCGTCCAGGGAATCGGCGTCGGCGGCTTGATGTCGCTGGTCATGATCGCGGTGGCTCTCATCATCTCCCCGCGTGAGCGCGGCAAGTACATGGGCGTCGTCGGTGGCATCATGGCCCTCGGCACCATCGGCGGCCCGCTGCTCGGCGGACTCCTCACCGACGTGTGGGGCTGGCGCTCCAACTTCTTCGTCGGCGTGCCCTTCGCGATCCTGGCCCTCGTGCTGCTGCAGTTCACCCTGCACCTGCCCAAGCCGCAGCGCGACTCGAAGGTGTCGATCGACTACTTCGGCATCGTGCTGCTCGCGGTCGGTGTCTCGACCCTGCTCATCTGGGTCTCGATGGGCGGCAACCAGTTCGACTGGGACTCCTCGACCAGCATCATGCTCGCCGTCACGGCCGGCGTCGCCATCGCCGCATTCATCACGGTCGAGTTCTTCGTCAAGGAACCGATCGTGCCGATGTCGCTGTTCCGCAATCGCACCTTCACCCTGTCGGTCATCGCGTCGATCGCGATCGGCGTCTCGATGTTCGCCACCTCGGTGTTCCTCGCGCAGTACTTCCAGCTCGCTCGGGGCGCCACGCCCACCGAGTCGGGTCTCATGACCATCCCGATGATCATCGGTCAGATGGGCGCGTCGATCATCATCGGTCAACTCGTGAGCCGGTTCGGCAAGTGGAAGGGCTGGATGCTGACCGGTTCGGTCCTCGCGACCGTGGGCGTCAGCCTGATGTCCACGCTGCGCTACGACACCCCGTTCCCGCTGGTCGCCGTGTACATGTTCGTCCTCGGTGCCGGACTCGGCATGGTCATGCAGAACCTCACGCTCATCGTGCAGAACGACACCGCCCCGCAGCAGCTGGGGGCCGCCTCGTCGAACGTGAACTTCTTCCGCACGATCGCGGGCACCATCGGCGTGACCGTGATGGGGTCGCTCCTGTCCACCAGCGTCGGCACGTACGTCACGGACGGGCTCTCCGGCTTCACGCCGACCTCGCAGGAAGAGGTCGACGCCCTGAAGCACCTCGCCTCGGGTGACGTCCCGAAGGTCGGGCAGCTGCCGGACACGATCCGCTCGATCGTCGAGAGCGCCTACGGTCACGGCATCGCCGACGCCTTCATCGTCGCGATTCCGCTTGCCGTGATCGCCATCATCGCCATCGCGTTCATCAAGAACAAGCCGCTGTCGACGAAGAACGCCGCGGAGCAGATGCTCGAGCAGGCGGAGGAGTCGGTGATCGAGGTCTCCGAGGCCGAGGTCGGCGCCTTGCTCTCGACCGGAGCCATCCGGATCGACGGCGGGGAGTCCGCGACTCCGAAGACCGGTTCGGTGGGAGTGCTCGAACGCGAAGATCGGGACCAGGAGCGCTGACATGTCGTCCCCGGGAGCGGTCGCCTCGACGGATGTCGACAGTGCGCTCGGCGACCTGCAAGCGCATCTGAACCTCATCTTCGCGCGGACCAGGTCGCTGTGGAAGGAATCTGCCGCTCGGGTCCACCCCGAGCTGCAGGTCGCCGGCTACAAGCTGCTGACGTTCATCGATCGAGCGGGTACCGCCAACGCGCACGAGCTCGCAGACCGGTTCGAGATGGATAAATCGGTCATCAGTCGCCAGGTGCGGATGCTGGAGGAACTGGCGCTTCTGGAGTCACGACCGGATGAGCGCGACGGACGACTCCGGGTGCTGACGGTCACGGCCGGTGCGGGTGCGGCGCTCGCGGAGGTCCGCCGCGAGTACGGCTCCCGCCTCCAAGCCGTGATCGATGAGCTCACCCCCGAGGAGATCCGCGCCGCGTCCAAGGTCTTCCGGCTGCTCGCAGAAGTGTGAGACGAAGCCCCGCTGTCACGATCGACAGCGGGGCTTCGCCGTACACTGGCGAGCATGAGCGCCTCCTCCGACGCCCCCGCCGAGCCCCCCGAATCCGACGCCGACGCGGAACTGCTGGGGGATGCGGAGATCGATCACGCCATCACCCGGGTCGAACAGGAACTCGGGCGTCTCTTCGCACGGATCCGGGTGAGCTGGCGTGAGGCCGCGGCTACCGTGCACCCCGACCTGCAGCCCCTCGGCTACCAGGTGCTCACCTCCATCGCGACGGGCAAGGCGACCTCGGCAGGGGCGATCATCGAACGCCTGCAGACCGACAAGTCGGCCGTGAGCCGCCAGGTGCGCCAGCTCGAACAGCTGGGACTCGTCGAGAGCATCCCGGATCCGGAGGACGGCCGGGCGCGCGTCCTCGTGGCCACCGACCTCGCGCAGGAGCGGGTCGCGCTCGCGCGGTCGCAGTACGAGGGGCGCATGGGGGAGCGGCTGCGCAGGTGGACGGCAGCCGACCTCGACCATTTCGCCGACCTGCTCGCGGCGCTCGGCGGGAACTGAGGGAATACGGGGAGCGCTCCGGGCCTTACCTCCCACTGTGAATCTCTACGAACCGGCCCGCTTTGGCGCCCTCCCGCTGACCAATCGCGTCGTCATGGCGCCACTCACCCGCACGCGTGCCGATGACGACGGTGTGCCGACCGCGACGATGGCGGAGTACTACCGGCAGCGCGCAGGGCAGGGACTGATCATCTCCGAAGGTGTCTGGCCGGCTCTTGAAGGCAAGTCCTACTCCGGGCAGCCGGGCATCGTCACGCCCGCACAGATCGAGGCGTGGAAGTCGATCACAGCGGCGGTCCACGCCGAGGGAGGAACGATCGTGATGCAGCTCATGCACGGCGGTCGTGTCGGTCACCCCGCGATCTCGGGGGAGCCCCGGGTCGTCGCTCCGAGCGCGCTCGCCGCACCGGGACAGACCCACACGCCCGAAGGCAAGGCCGATCTGCCCATCGCCCACGCCCTCACGCTGGAGGAGATCCCCGAGGTCGTCGAGCAGTTCGCTCAGGCCGCACGCAACGCGATCGCCGCCGGCTTCGACGGCGTCGAGGTGCACGGTGCCAACGGCTACCTGGTGCACGAGTTCCTCTCGCCCGTGTCGAACGTCCGCGACGACTCGTACGGCGGGTCTCCCGAGAACCGGGCACGCTTCGCGATCGAGGTCGTGTCGGCCGTCGCTGCCGCCGTCGGAGCCGATCGCACCGGCATCCGTCTCTCGCCGCAGCACAACATCCAGGGTGTGCTGGAAGAGGACGACGCCGACGTACACGCGACCTACACGGCCGTCGCCGACGGGCTCGCGCCGCTCGGCCTCGCCTTCATCGACGTGCTCAACGCCGATCCTGCCGGCGAGCTCGTGCAGCACATCCGCCGCACGGCGGGCGCCCCGCTGATCGTCAACACCGGCTTCGCGATCGAGACGACGCGGGACGCCGCAGAGGCACTCGTCGCCGACGGCATCGCCGATGCGGTCGCTGCCGGGCGTCCGGTGATCGCCAACCCCGACCTGATCGAGCGCTGGCGTCAGGACTCCGAGCTCAACGAACCCCGCCCCGCGCTGTTCTACGGCCGGACAGCGGAGGGATACACCGACTACCCGTCGCTGGAGTCGGTGCGCGTCGGAGCGTGACCTGCTCATCCGTGGGAGGGTGGCCGTTCTGTTCACGACCAGGTCGGTGGGCCGGCCGTAGCGTGGGGTCCATGACATTGAGACTCGGCTTCATCGGCATCGTGACCCACGACATGGCGGCCTCGCTCGCCTTCTACCGCGCCCTGGGCGTCGACATCGCGGCGGGGCAGGACGATGCCCCGCACGTCGACGCCAAGCTCGACGACGGCGTGGTCCTGGCCTGGGACACGATCGAGACGATCCGTGGTTTCGACCCCGGGTTCGTGCCGGCGACCGGTGGGCACCGCATCGCCCTCGCCTTCGACAAGGGGTCGGCAGCGGGGGTCGACGCGGCTTTCGCTGCTCTCGTGAGCGCAGGGCACACGGCGCACGTCGAGCCGTGGGACGCACATTGGGGTCAGCGCTACGCCACGCTGCTCGATCCTGACGGGAACTCGGTCGACCTCTATGCGGAGCTTGCCGCGAACTGACCCGGACTGACGCCGACCAGCCGTCGGAACTCGCGCGAGAGATGAGGCTGGTCGGCGAAACCGGCCTCCGCGGCAGCGGTGACGAGGGGGGCTCCTCGCCGCAGCAGCGCCTGTGCACGGCGGGAACGTTCGAGGCGCACCAGGGTGGCGTACCCGTAGCCGAACGTCGACAGCATCCTCCTCCGGAAGGAGCGCTCCGAGGTCCCGTGCGCCGCGGCTGCGCGGGCCGCCGACTCGCCGGTCGCCGCGGAACGATGCACGTCGGCGGACCAG